>NZ_JAAEDQ010000007.1:0-134763 GCF_013344965.1 Snodgrassella sp. ESL0253
TAACCATTTATAACACCGAAAGACCTCATGAAGCACTAAATAATATGACGCCGATTGAGTATAAAACACTAAAACAAGCAGCATGATTTTCTACGTCAGTTTTGTACTAACTATGGGGTATTTACAGTCTGTCTGTAAGCGTTACCGGCTTACTGGTTTTGTTCTGGCCGCCCGCGAGGGCTTAACGGCTTGCCAGCAAGCTCCTTAACTTGCCTCGGGCTTTTATATTCCGCTGCCCTGAGCCGATGCGGTGAAGTTGTTTAACTTCGATGGGTTTATATTATCTAATAGATAATAAATAAGCAATAAAAAATGATATAAAAGATAAGAAAAAATGTTATCTTATTGTATCTAAAATATATTTATATTTATTTTTATTGGAGATTTTATTAGATACAGAAAACAAAAAAGCCACAACTTCAGTTATGGCTTAGCATTTATAACAAAACTACGCTAGGGCGGCCCGACAATAAAGATATTCGTATTATGTTTTATTTTGAAGATGTAACTCTAAAATAGGGACATGAGATTTAATTCCAAAATTTATTAAAGTTTTTTGTACTTCACTACCTAATATCGTATTAATCAAGTTTTGAAATCGGGGGAAGAAAATACGTTCGTTATCGTTTAAGTATTTTTGAGCATTATCAAATGTATGCTTGAAATTTGGTATCTCAATATCAAAATGGAATACGAAAACAGATTTTATATTGATAACTTCTTTTCCCTCAATTAGGCGAGTATATTTATAGCTTGCTGTAATTGCTATTTCAAACTCTTCTTCATTAACGCCCATTTCATTAAAGGAAAATATTACCTTTTCCGTTATTTCAGAAGAGTTAATTATTTTTGGTTTATTGAAATTTTGTGTATTTGAAATCAAATTATATGATTTGAAACGAACTAATATTTCATCCATGGCTAATTATCTCTTGATTGTTTAGGTAAGATTTAATTTGAAAATCCCGCCAATTATCTAGGTCTTGGCTTTGCATTTTTTCTACATTATTTAATGAAATTTTAATTAGAGTTTCATTAGTTTTTCGCGGTTCAGAATATATGCCTATACAAATGCAATCATCCCAAAAAGAACGCTTAGATGTGATTTTAAGCTCTTCGCCAACCGCGGCTAAAAGGCGAGCCATAGTCTCAATAGTTAGGTTAGCGTTACCGCCCATAATACGGGTAATGTACGATTTTTGTTTACCGGTAGCTTCTGCTAACTGAGCTTTTGTAATACCTTTTTCTGATAGCAGTTCAGCCAGCAACAGGGCAAAATCAATTTTTTGCTCTTCAGCTACATATTCGTGATCAATTTGCTTTATTTGTATTTTCATATCTTTCTATCTTTCTATCTTTCTATCTTTCTATCTTTGTAATTTGATATTGTGTTAGTATTTTATGATATTGTGTTAGTATTTTATATGCTTTAGCCAAGTCTGAGGTCTTTGTTTGGTTCGTGGATTTCGAACATAATAAATGTGTTAGTAACATAATTGAGCCGTCTTTAGGATCCATTACACAGTAAACTCTTGCCCTACCTTTACGAAACTCATAAAAGCGTTGAGCTTTATATTCTCCCGCTTCGTGGAACATTTCTACTGTTAATCTATTACCAGAGCAATACCTTCGAAACAAAACATCAAAACCTTTGATTGCGCTATTTCGTTTAGATTCAACTTCTAACTCAACTTCAATATCTGCTTTAGAATCGCAACTTTTAGCTAAAGCTACAATATTCTTTTCGCCGGCGTATAGAGTTTTTATAATCATAGTTCACTTTAAAGTTAATTGCAATAATGATTATGTAATCCTTTAGATAGAAATCCCGTTTGATGCAGATGTTCAAAATGTTGCACGATATTCTCCTTTTTAAACCGGAACAGGCCACAAAAAAGCGCCCTATAACATTACTAATTACATTCAAGGAATATATCTAATTACCGACCACGTAAAGACATGTCCAATAATTTCCATCTCTTCTGAATATGCTGTCTCATCCTTTCTGGATGAGTTGAAACTATGGATGTTGATAGTGTTATCCTTGTTCCATGATAATTGTTTTATGCGGAGAACATTGGAATGCCTGAATGCATAAATCTCATTATTTATTATTCTTTTTCTGTCTAAGTTGACACCCACGATAGCGCCATCTGGCAGTACTGGCTCCATGGAATCCCCCTTAATTGTCATGCAAACTGCCTTGTTTGGCGAGACACCACATTTCCTCAATGCATTACGTGGAAACGCAATTTTAAAGTCATTATAGTCGGTGCAATCATATGACCCGTCTCCCGCGGCAAGACGCACATCTTTATAATAATTGACAAGCACGTACTCATCTTCTGGTAGAGGATTATCATCGTCCCATAAAAGGTAATTTCCTTTAGCGCCGACATTGCTGGCAAAATCTCTTGGAACTAGAGTTTGTATTTTTTTTGCCAAACGAGGGCTGAAATCGGAAACAGGGACTTGAAGAATTTTCGCGAATTGTGAAGCAGATTCATAATTGAGTGCATTTATCCCGTTTAGATAATGGTTTACGGCACCTTGGCTAATATTCATTAGATCACCAACTTTCAATTGATTTAAATTCAATTCTTTTTTCTTTGCCTTGTAAATTTCATTTAGTTTTTTAGCTTCGAGTAACTCCTCTGATGTTAAAGGGCGTTTTTTCACAGATTTAGTCATAAGTTCATCCTTAAGATTAAATATCTATAAAATCAATATTCTTCTAATCTAGAACAGACCACCAAAAAACACGTCCTATAACATTGATGTCTTCCATATTTACTTCTTCGTCGCCATATTCCAATGAATTAAAACTTTGAATTAATACTTTATTGCCTGGTCGTTTTTTTAAAATCTTCACACGAAGTAACCCATCATGATTTATGGCGTAAATTTTGCCATCTTTTATGAATTTATCTCCTTTATTAATTCCAATAGTTGTGCCATCTGGAATAACAGGCTCCATGCTGTCACCATCTGCGGTGACACACACAACATATTCTGGGTTAATGCTATGTTTTTTTAATGTAGAACGCGCAAATCTCAGTCTATATCCGTTGTAATCTTCAATATCATCAGAAAATCCATTGCCCGCTGATAAACATATTTCTTTATAAAACGGAACTTCCACTTCATCTTCCCTTATAGGCGTTGAATTGTCCCAAGGCTCCATAGTGCCTAAATAAACAGCATTGGGTTTGGTTTTTTTCCGATGTTCTTGGCTCATCCAACCTTTTGGCTTGTTCATTGCTTCTTCTAGTTTGGATGCCATTATAGAACCTATATTTTTTGCTTTCCCATTCTGGACAGGTGTGCGGTTAATTATTTGATACAAGTAGCTTGGCTGTTTATATCCAGCCTTTTTTGCTAGCTCTGTTACGCCCCCTGCCTCTTTAACTAATAAATTCAGGTTTTCAAGTCTAATTTCTGATGTAAGTTTCATATTGTTCATCAAATTATCAATTAGATAATAATTTACCTTAAACGAAATAAAAGACACAATTGCCAATAGATAACAAATTAGATAAAATAAAATTATCTAATAGGAAATATATTTTTAAAAAGGTAATTAAATGGATTTGAAATCTTATCTGGAATCCAAGCCTAGAGGAGAAGCTAAGCGATTAGCGGATGCAATTAAAGATCATCCTTCTAATATTTCGTTATGGAAATCAGGAAGAAAACCAGTTCCACCTTATAAATGTTCGTTGATGCAACTAGTGACAAATGGTGCTGTAACAAGAAAAGACCTGAGGCCATTAGATTACAAAAAACACTGGCCAGAACTGGAGGATGAATATGATGACAACTAAAGCAACTCAAATCTATCTGCAAGATGGTCAATCTGAGGTTGATTTTAAATTCAATGATGAATGGTGCCAGCTCAAGGAGCTGATTCGCGCCGGCAGGAAAGAGGAGGCGCATCGGTTGTTGGATGTGCTAAATGAAATATACCGAAACCGCCCGATTGAGGTTGTTGAGGCGTTGGAAGAGGAGATGGGGCTGAGATGAATAACAATAAAAAAAAGCCCACGGGACTGGGCTTTCGGAAAACGGCTGTTTGGCAGTCGTTCAATTCTTTAAATAACTACAGTTAACTACAGGTGTAATTATGACTTCAGTAGCAAATCTTGTCAATGATAACTCTTTAAAAATAGGCGATATTATCGGGGATGTTACATGTGCCTACAATCCACGTCTGAAACGTATATGTAAGGGCGATATTAAGGCCGGGCTGGTTTTAAACCAATTGCACTATTGGTGGCAGTACTGTACCAGTACGGCAAAGGGTTTTTATAAGTCTGTTAAGGAATTGGCTAGTGAACTGGATTTAAGTGAATATGCGGTACGTAAGTCTATTAAGCTGCTGGAAAGCCTTGGCTATATCCGGCGCAAGATTAAGAAGCTTGAGCATAGAACTTATTATCTGGTTGATGAGGCTGCGATTAAAAAGGCGGCTGAGTGTTTTGATGCTGATAAAGCTGACAAACCTAAATATCGTGTATTTACTGGTGTGCTTGGTCGCATTAGCCGAGGTGCAAAATATGACATTTCCCGAATGACGACATGTCGCAGTTCGGGAATGGTGACATGTGACAATTCGGGAGTTGCGACATGTCAACACTCGGGAGTTGCGACATGTGACAGTTCGTATAAAGAAGAGATTTATACAAAGAATTATTCAGAGAATTATACAGAGATAGAGCGCACTAGTGATTCTGAGGATTTTGAGTTAGTCCCAGATGGTGAACAGCCAGAATCGAATGATGATAATGCTGATGGTGTTGAGTATGCGCCAATAGGGCTGCATAAGAAATGTGGCTGGTGTGAAAACTGGGTAATGCCTGATAAATATCTGGATTACGCGGCAGCTAAAGGGCTTGTTGGGAATGCGCTGGAGATTGAGATTGAGAAGTTTGTGAATTACTGGCTATCTGGCAATGCTAAAGCCCCTACTAAACGCAACTGGGAAGCTACATGGCGCAACTGGGTTTTAACATGGTCAACTAGCAGTGCTGGCAGAATGAGTGCCAATAAACGCCGGAATGAATGGGATTGTACTAATGCGCGCTATGTGGAGGTAAAACCGAATCTGCGGGTGTATGGGGTAGATGTTGGCGGACGCAAGGTGTTTGTTTCTGTTCTCGGAACAACTGGCGAATGGAAAGCGCCGAAATGGGAAGAGGTAGGCAATAGCTCAAGTGCTGATGAGTTGTTTATGGAAACTGTGCGTCTGTGGAATGAGGCTGATTATGGATGCTAGGGAGGTGTCTCAATTGCTGGCAGATAAGGCGTTGAGTGTGTCTGAGTATCTGCTCCCCAATGGCAGGAAAAATGGCAATGAGTGGTGCTGTGGCTCGATTAATGGCGAGGAAGGGCAATCGCTAAAGGTGCATTTATCCGGCAGTAAGGCTGGTGTCTGGAAAGATTTCAGTGATCAGGACAAAGGTGGCGATTTGCTGGATTTGTGGGCAGCCTGTAGGAGATTAAGCTTTGTTGATGCGCTTAAGGATGCCTGTAAGTGGCTGGGGGTTGAGTTTTCTCCCAAGTTCTCAGTTGCCAGTAAAAAATCATTTACGCGCCCGTCTGTACGCTTGGGGGCGGTGATTCAGCCGCAAGAGGATGGTTATTTTAACAGGCGGCGCATTAATGGCAGCACGCTTAAAGCCTACAATGTGGCCAATCATGACAGGGAAATTGCTTTCCCGTTAATGGTTGAGGGGGTTATTTATAACATCAAGTACCTGACACCACGGCGTAAGGGTGAGGAGAAAAACCGCTGGCGACAAGAATCAAACTGTGAGCCATGTTTGTTTGGGTGGCAGGTAATCACGCCTGATGACGATAAGGTTGTGATTACTGAGGGTGAAATTGATGCCTTGAGCGTTTTTCAGTCTGGGGTAAAGGCGCTGTCCATGCCTAGTGGCGCTAAAAATCTGGAGTGGATTGAATACGACTGGGAGCGGTTGCAGCAGTTTAGGGTGATTTATCTGGCCTTGGATAATGATGACCCGGGACAGTTGGCCACGGTGGAGGTTTTGCAACGGCTTGGTGAACACCGGTGCAAGTTGGTGGATTGGGGTGATTTTAAAGATGCTAATGAGTGCCTGTGTAAGGCTAGTGAAGCTGCTGTACTGGATGCCATAGTCAGTGCCAAGTACAAAAAACCGGAAGATTTAAAAAACGCCATTGAGTACGCGGACATTTTGTTTCAGGATTTTAATGGATTACTTGAGACTGCCGCAGGTAATACTACGCCATTTGCTGGGATGAAAGATTTTAAGTTTGGCATGGATCAGTTGACGGTATGGACTGGTTACAGTGGGCACGGCAAAAGCCAGTTATTGGGGTATTGCATGTGTGAAATGATACTGAGGCAGAAAGAACGCATTTGTTTGTTTTCCGGGGAGATGAAGCCCTACAAGGTATTAAATCGCATGGTTAGGCAGGTATGTGGAAAGCAGCGCCCTGATATTGCGGATTTAACAGAGGCATTAAATTTGCTATCTGGGGGGATGAATATCAATGGTGAGCGTTGCACGGAAGACAATGGCAATGAATCTGGCGGGCTGTGGATATATGACGTTAATGGCGCCGCCAGTCTGGAAAGGATGCTCAATGTATTTAAATATGCCAAGCAACGATATAACTGCCGTCATTTTGTTATTGATAGCTTGATGATGCTGGGGGTGGCTGAGAGTGATGTGGACAGGCAGAAAAAGATAGCGGAAATGCTGCGGGATTTTAAATCCCAAAACAATATACATATCCATCTTGTTGCTCACCCTCGCAAGCCTGATAACGGCGATGAATCCAAGCCTCCCAACAAGCATGATGTCAGGGGGTCGGCGGGGATTACTGATCTTGCTGATAATGTTTTGGTTGTGTGGAGGAATAGTGATGCTACAGGTTACGGGACAGACCCGGATGCCAAGCTTATTTGTCAAAAACAACGCGATTCGGGTTACCAACCGATGGTTAATCTGTTTTTTGACCGTGAAAGCTGCCAATACCATGAGCGAGAAAGGGAAGCCATTAGCATGATTACAGGTGAAAGAGTTCGGCGGGTTTTTAAGTCACAACACGTGCGATGATGATGTCAAGTTTAGGAAAGAGCGAAGAGTTAAAGGGTATATTTGATGATTAGTAAGATTGAGATAGACACTGCTGCGGATGTGCTGGCTGCGTATGAGCGAACTATGGCTGATCGGAAGAGGCAAGGGCATTGTCTGAGTGCTGAATGGCGCTACGGGAAAGAGAAAGTTATCAGGGAATATGCTTTTGATGGTGTGCACTACAAGCCTGAGGTATTTGCATTGGTAAGAGGTGCGTTGTCGTTATTGGCACAAAACAATCGCGAGGCGTTTAATGTGCTTGGTATTGAGTATGGGCGCAAGAGTCACTACTTTAAGCGCCGTTCAATCACTGCACGCCATCGTGCTATGGTTAATAGGTGTGCATGGGCTGAACAGGTAGAAAGGGCATTAATGCTGTTTTGGGCATATATGCAACATTGTGAAAATTTTGATAAATATTTTTTTAATTCACCCTTGCACATGACTTGAATATTTAGTATATTTCTAATCACTAATCTGTTTTTTTCCTTTTAATGCCGGTGGCAGCTTTGCTGCACCCACAAGAAAGGCATTAACATTTTCTCCTTTTAAGTTGATAAACTTTACTACTCCGCCCGCCATCTCCCTGGCGGGTTTTTTTTATTATGCAAGTAAGTCTAGTTGACCTTCATGAATACCCAATGCGGTAGCCAATTTAATTCTTGTGGCTTTACGTGGTTTTTTTGATGATTCCAGTTGTGAATAAGCTGGTTGAGTTATGCCTAATTTTGTAGCACATTCTTCTTGTGTAAGTTGCAAGTACTCACGCCATGCCCGAGCAGGTGAGTATTGTTTGTCGAACAATAAATCTACCACTTCACTAGGTACGCCATCGGTAAGATTAATTTTAGACGAGCTGGTTAACTGCAAGTATTTATCATAAGGAACTAGGACATATTCAGGATTACCAAATCGATTATTTATAATCTGATAATTAATAAGTGCGGTCATCGCGTTTTTTCACCTCTTCAATGGAGACGATGCTAATATCGCCATCATAATTAAACAACACCCGATAATTACCAACTCTTAGTCTGTAATCATACTGGTGATTATTAAGCTTCTTAACATTTAGGCAATTGGGCATGTTGGAAAGATTTGCAATCTTATCCCTAATAATTTTATGTGTAGGGATTTTGCTAAGTTGCTTAATAGCTTTGGGTTGGTAGATTATCCTATTCATAAGTAAATTATAAGATAAATATAAGTTATTTGCAATATTTTATAAGTTTTTGTGTTTGTTATTGAGATTTAATAGATTGAATTAAGACAAGTCCACGCATGCGCGCGTGGGCTTTTTTATTGGAGTTGGGATATGAGTAACCCTGTAGATTTTGCACAGGCGTATTACAACGGCCTTGAATTTGTCAGAAATAAGAAAAAAGAGGCGGCAGAAATTGATGCCGTGCTTACCCGGTTTCGCGAAGAGGTACATACTGCCAGCAAGGGCAAGTTGGTGTTAGAGGTTGGCAGACGGCCTTACTGTAATCCATCTGATTTAAAAGTGATTGCGATAAAGCGAAGTAAAAGTAAAGCTAGAGGACGCAAGACGCTAGTAGATATTGAGCCATCACAGGGCGGATATCCGTGCGTGATTAGGCATGGTGGCTGGTTTAAATCCGTTATTGATAAAGATGGCCTTGAAGCAACGCTAGCCGAAGTACTGCAAAGCTATAGCGCAGCCCATAAGATTCACTACCTACTGACACGAAGCCATGAAGATACCCACGCTTAAAAGTAGCCTACCTGAGTTTAACAGTTCATCTGCCACGGTACTCAGGGATAAACCGGGGGCTACAAAACGCATACGAGGCTATCAATGGCAGGAAATAAAGAAGCGGGTATTGGCACGGGATGGTTTTCGATGCCGATCCTGCGGTTGCATTGGTGGCAGCTTACAGGTTGACCATATCATTCCATTGGAGTTAGGTGGCAGTAATGATGATAGTAATTTGCAAGTGCTATGCGCGGATTGTCATAAGCATAAAACCACCAAAGAACTGCGGCAGCGATACAAGCGTGGATGGTAAATCTACTGAGTGATGGATGTAGCCGGTTAGATTATTACGTATGAAGATAGTCACGTTATATTATCGCTTTGGTTTATATTCTTATGTGGAATAGTAACACTGAGTGACTATTTATTATTATTTCTGGATTGCTTAAAAAATAGGCAATTATTATTATTTTTAGACTGCTTAAAAAATAGGCAGGGGTGGTAGTAAAGTTGGGTTACTATCGCCGCCGACACCGCGCGCTCCCTCATTTATAAAAAAAATGGCCTGAAAACACCTGTTAATTAACAAAATCTGCTCAAAAAATAGGCAATTTGCTATGTCACTTAATGCTAAACAGGAATTATTCGCACTTAGCGTGGCCGCGGGGATAAATCAGACGGAAGCCTGTGTTAATGCGGGTTACAGCAGGAATGGTGCAGCCGCTGCCGCATGTCGTTTAATGAAAAATCAGGCCGTTTTAGCACACATTGAGGAGCTGAAAAAGCAGCAAAACAGACTTAACAAAAATATTAACAAAATTGTTAACAATGATGTTAACACGGATGTTAATCCTGTTAATCCTGTTAAGTCTGTATCACCGCCCAGTGATGACCCTTTGCAGTTTTTGGTGATGGTAATGAATGATGACAGCTGGCCGCACAAGCTGCGGATTGATGCCGCTAAAACCCTGATGCCTTATAAGCATGGGCGTATTGGTGAGACCGGCAAGAAAGAGGCGGCCAGAGATGTGGCCATTGAAAAATCACGCGCTGGCGGACTGTCTGCGCGGCTAGAGCAGAAAGGTTTGAAACAGGTGAAGTAAATGGCTGATTGGGTGACAGCCTGCCCTGACTGGGAAGAGCGGATTGTTAACCGGCAGTCATTGGTGCCCAGTGAGCCGCTATTTCCTATCGTGGCAGAGATTGCGATTGAGGTATTTGGTGATCTGATAGTGCCCGACATGACCGGATTGCCAAGAATGCGTGATGTAATGCCGCAGTGGGTATTTGATTTTGTTGGTGCGATTTTTGGCGCGCTTGATCCAGATACGCAGCGCAGACTAATCAAAAAGTTCTTTCTGCTGATTAGCAAGAAAAACGCTAAATCAACCATTGCTGCCGGAATTATGATAACCGCCCTTGAACTGAATGAGCGTAATTTAGCTGAGGCTATCATTCTGGCACCAACGAAAGAAGTGGCTGATAATTCGTTTAAACCTGCGGCGGGTATGATTGAGTTTGACCCGGAAATGCAGGACAAATACAGTATTTCCAAGCATACAAGGACGATAACGCATTTAGCTACCAAATCAACCTTGAAAGTTGTGGCCGCGGACGATAAAACAGCAGGTGGCCTGAAAGCCGCCTTTGTTTTGATTGATGAGCATCATTTATTTGGCGCGATGGCGAATGCGGAATCCATAATTAAAGAAGCCACCGGCGGCCTGATGTCTAAAGTGGATGGCTTTTTAATTATTTTGTCCACGCAATCCCGAGAGCCGCCTGCTGGTGTGTTTAAAACGGAACTGGAGTATGCGCGTTCGGTACGGGATGGCAAGACGGCAGAGGGTAAAGAACTTGTTGATAAGACTTATTTGCCGGTTTTGTATGAGTTTCCGGCTGCGCTTATTAAGTCGGGAGCGTATAAGAAGCCTGAAAACTTCTATATAACCAATCCAAGCCTTGGCTACTCAGTAGACGAGGCTTTTTTGATTAGTGAGTATCGACAGGCCGAACTAAAAGGCGAAGAAACGCTTATTGAGTTTGAGGCCAAGCACTTAAACAAGGAAGTCGGGTTAAATTTACGCTCAGACCGCTGGAGTGGTGCAGATTACTGGCTGGCGCAGACGGATGATACGCTGACGCTAGATACGCTGCTAGAACGCAGCGAGGTGGTGGTAATAGGGCTTGACGGCGGTGGTAATGATGACCTGTTTGGATTGGCTGTAGTTGGGCGGGAAAAAGACACGCAGCGCTGGCTTTCATGGTGTTATGCATGGGCAAACCCGCCGGTGCTGAATAATCGCAAGGATATCCTGCCCCAACTGGATAGTTTTGTGAAAGACGGTGACATGACCTTTTGCCAAAATGTAGGCGATGACCTGAAAGAAGTGGCTGAGATATGTTTGAAAGTCGGCGAAACGGGTTTGTTGCACTCTATAGCGGTTGACCGCTATGGCATGGAACCGGTTTTACAAACTATCCATAATAAATTTGTTGCCAGTGGCTACGCTTCCCCTGCTGATGGCCTGTTTAAAGCGATATCGCAAGGCTTCAAAATGACAGGTACGATTAAAGCCACGGAGCGCGCTTTGGCCAGCAGAAATATGTGGCACGCTAATCAGCCACTGATGAACTGGAATGTTGGTAACGCCCGCGTTATCCAGTCGGGCAACGGTATTCAGGTAACCAAACAGTACGCAGGTTTTGCCAAGATTGACAGCCTGATGGCGCTGTTTGATGCCGTGGCCGTGATGGCGACCAATCCGACATCACGATATAACGGCGGCCTTGATTCTTTTCTGGACAATTACATAATAGGTTAAACAATGGCTGATTTACAGGATACTGGCTTTTTTCGCCGCATTCTGAATGCTTTCAGGCCGCAGTTAAAGCTAGGCAAAGGCGAGAGCTTTGCGGCAATTGACAGCGCATCGTCGGTTAGTGGTGTCATGGTGACGCCAGAAAAAGCGTTAAAGCTTTCGGCTGTGTGGGCATGTATTAATTTACGCTCCGGACTGGTGTCCACCCTGCCTTTTGCCTTGCGAACTGCGGATAAAAACATTGCTACTGAGCACCCCTTGTATGACATCTTTCGCTATGCGCCCAATGCCGACATGAATCCATGCGAATTCTGGCAGGCATTGATGACTTCAATAGACATATATGGCAATGCGTTTGCTGAAATCAAACGCAAAGGCGAGCGGATTATATCGCTGGAAGTGCTTGATGCGGCCAGAATGAAAATAACCCGCCTGCAAACGGGTGCGGTAGTGTATGAATACAATGAAAGGGACGGAACGCGAAAACTGCCCGACCGGGATGTCTTTCATCTGAAAGATTTCACCATGGACGGAATAACCGGGCTTTCGCCGCTCTCTTATGGCGCGGAAATCCTGGGCTTGCAAATGGAAGCCAACGATACTACGGCACACGATTACAAGAATCGCTTCAAAGGGCGCGATGTACTTGTATACAGAGGTACAGGGCAAGGCGGGGCGCCGGTATTGAATGAAGAGCAGCGTAAGAAAACCCGCAAATGGCTGCAAGAGTTTTCAGAGGCAAGTGCCGCAGGGAAAACACCAATACTTGAAGGTGGTTTTGACCTTGTAAATCGGTCGCCGTCATTAAGCCCGATTGATGCACAACTGCTTGAATCACGCCTGTTTGGCATTGAGGAAATCTGCCGCTGTTTTTCGGTACCACCGCAATTAATTGGCCATACCAGTAAATCGTCTAGCTGGGCATCCAGTTACGAAAACACGGTGCTTAGTTTTCAGGCATTTGTAATGGTGCCGAAGCTGGCGCGGATTGAGCAGACGATTACGCGCAAACTGTTAAGCCCGGCGGAGCGCAAGATTTATACGCCCAAATTTAATACCGAGGGGCTATTGCGCGCTTCACCCGCCAACCGCGCCAGCTTTTATACCTCAATGGTGCAGAACGGGATTTATTCACGCAATCATGTGCGCGACCTTGAAGACTTGCCGGCCGTGGAGGGCGGGGACGAATTAACCGTGCAGTTAAATATGGGTACGTTGAATCATGCAGCAAATGAAACATTAAAGAGGCAAGAATGATGCAGACAAAACGTCTTGATATGCCGCTTGAAATTAAATCCGTCAAAGAAGACGGTTTTTTTTCGGGTTACGGTTCTATAAGTGGCAATGTAGATTCTTATGGTGACATAGTAATGCCGGGAGCGTTCGCAAATTCGTTGGCGGAATGGAAAGCCCGCGACCGAATGCCACCAGTGTTATTCAATCATGACTGGAATGCGCCTATTGGCTGTTATACCAAACTGGTTGAAGATGAACGAGGGCTGTATGTCGAGGGTAAATTGCTGATCGACCAGATAGAAAAAGCGCGGGAAACGCATGCATTATTGCAGGCCAAGGCGATTGATGGCCTGTCTATTGGTTATAGAGTCATGCGACGGGAATACGACCGGGAAACAGATACCAGCAAATTGATAGAAGTAAAACTATATGAAATATCCGTCGTTATTTTTCCAGCTAATCCAGAAGCTAGGGTGGACTATGTCAAGTATGATTATGGCTTACCCTCATCTGAACAGTTCAAAGCGCTGTTAATACAAAACGGATTTAATGCAAAGCAGGCCGCTGTCATTCACGACAGCGGTTTTTTTTCGTTGTCACAAAAGACAACACCAACCAACCACGTGTCTGAAATAGACGAAGTTATACGAATTTTAGGAGCTAACTAGATGGCTGATGCAGATGAAATCAAAGCAGGTGAACTGGCTAAAGTGCTGAAAGAAAAGCAGGAAGCGGTTAATAAGGCCGTTGACGAAGTCAAGGGACTTGGCGAGGAGCTTAAAGGCAAGCTTGCGAAAGGTGACAAAGTTACCGAAGAACTTAAAAACGATGTTGACAAGCTGCTGACCGAAGTTAATGGCCTGAAGTTGCAAGTGCTGGATATGGAACAGGCGCAGGCGCGCAATCCTGTCACCCCGCAGGGCAAGCAGACTTTGGGGAGTATGGTGGTTAAGTCTGAACAGTTTAAAAACTGCGCCAACATATCACAAGGCGACAAGCTGCGCATTCCTATTAATACTAAAGAGTTGGGTGGTTCAGACAACATGGGTTACAGCGCCGGTGCATTAGTACAGCCGCACGTTGTTAGTACTGTCACCTTGCCAGAGCAGCGATTAATGGTGCGTGATTTGCTTACGCCGGGTAATACCGATAGCGACATGATAATCGTACCCAGAGAAGAATTTTTTGAGAATAAAGCTGATGTAGTACCTGAGGGACAGATAAAGCCTGAATCACATTTAAACTATGTGCAGGAAACGGTGCCGGTTGTAACTATTGCCCACTGGCTTAAAGCAACCAGACAGATATTAAGTGACGCGTCCGGCTTGCAGTCTATGATTGATGGCCGCCTGCGGTACGGCCTGAAACTCAAGGAAGAGCAGCAGCTATTAAATGGCACTGGTGGTGGCGCGCAGATAGCTGGCCTGATACCTAACGCTACAAAGTTTCAAAATGAAAGTAACGTTAAGGACTTTACCATTATTGACCAGTTACGTCTGGCCATGCTGCAGGTGGTGTTGTCTGGCTACAGTGCTACCGGCCATGTACTTAACCCGGTGCAATGGGCAGAAATTGAAATGGCCAAGGATGACATTGGCCGCTATGTCATCGGTAATCCGCAGGGGCAGGCAATCCCGACATTATGGGGGCAGCCAGTTGTTGCCACGCCGTCTATGAAACAAGGAGAGTTTCTGACTGGTGCTTTCAAAATGGGGGCACAAATCTTTGACCGGTGGGATATGGGTATTAATATCGCCTTTAATAACGAGGATGATTTTATTCGCAATATGGTAACCATATTGTGCGAGGAGCGGCTGGCACTGGCTATTTACCGGAAAGATGCATTTGTAACGGGTAAATTGCAGGGTGTTCAGCCTGCGCCACCTACGCCGCCGAATTCCTAAACAAACCAAAACCGTTTATTCCGCCCCTTACGGGGCGGCTGAGGGCGATTATGATTAGTATTGAAGATATTCGTAATAATTGCCGGATTGATGACGATAGCGAAGATGATTTGCTTAGAATTTATCTAGCAGCGGCGCAGGAAACAGTAAAACAGTTCACCGGACGCAACTGGTACGAAAATGAAGTGCCGGATACAGACCCGACCGGCATGTTGTACAACTCCGCAGTCGACATGGCAATGTTACTACTAACCGCCAACTGGTATAAAAACCGTGAGGCGGTTTCTGCAATGAATGCCGCATGGCTGCCTTTTGGTGTCGGGTTTTTATTGCAGCCGTACCGGATTATGTGGGGGGATGTATGAGTATTGCGGCAGGAAAACTGGATAAACGGGTATTGATTCAACGCCCGGAAATCAGCAAGGGCAGTCTGGGAGATATTGAAAAAAACTGGGTTGATGTCGGCAAGGTATGGGCAAACATGTCCTATCTGTCTGGCCGTGAATTTGTTAAAAACGGGCTGGATTCGGCAAGTTGTACCGTGTCGATACAGGTGCGCACAAGCAAACTGACAGCCAACATTACCCCTGAATACCGGATTATGTACAAAGGCAGTATTTTCAATATTCAGGCAGTATTACCGGATTCGATTCACCCTGAAGTAATTAATTTACCCTGTACCACGGGCATGAACGAGGGTTAAAAATGGCATTCAACTTTAAGGTTAACGGGCTGGAGCGGTTGCAGAAAAGGCTAAGGCGACTTAGTAAGAGCGTTCAGGAAGACATTGCCAAAAAAGCCACCGGCAAAGGTGCAGCCATTATCCGGGACGAGGCAAAAAACAATGCCTACAAGGCACCAAAACCTTACCGGGTTTACAACAGTGACGGCAAGGGCGGCAAAACCTGTACAGTAGTGCAGCCCGGCCACGTCGGGCGCAGCATCATCATGAAGCGCATCCCTGCCTCGGAACGGCACGGGCTGGCTTCCAAGCATATTGTTACCGTATCCAATTCCAAGGAAATTCCCAAAGGAGCAAAACAGATTGCCACCTTTGTGGAATACGGTATTAACATGCCGCAGCCACACCCGTTTATGCGTACAGCCTATGACAATAAGCGCGGGGAGGCTAAAAAGGAAGCAACCAAAATAATGCTGGAAGAGGTGCAGAAAGAATGGAAGAAATAGCTATTTTTTACAGCATCATAAAGGACTTGTGCGGTGGGCGTGTTTATCCAGACCTAATACCGGTGCAGAACAGCGCCACAGACCCGGCTATGTGGCCAGCCATGCGCTATGTGCTTGTTTCCGGGCAAGTGGAGGCGACAAACTGTTACCAGAGTTTCAACCCGCGGGTGCAGGTGGATATTTATGCCAGCACGGCGCAGGAACGCGCGCAATGTGTGCAGCAGGTGATGGATACGATACAGGATAGCGACGAAATCGCTTGCCTGCTTAAAACAGCACCATTCTTTTCTTACGATATTGACAGAAAGAAATATCAGGCAACCTTTGATTATCTGATTGTTTAACTGACAATTGTTTTTTATTCAGGCCACGGTTATCCGTGGCTTTTTTTATGGAGTTTTGTTATGGCAAAAGCACCAGCTCGCAACCATCGCCGGACTAAGCGCGGCATGAGCTTTACTTGTAGCACCAGTTTTTATGACTTACCAGATGTGCCAACTCAGGCAATCGAAAACTTATCCAATACCAAACCGGCAATTGCCACCGCGGTAGCGCACGGCCTGAAAACCGGTGATGTAATCTGGGTGGAAAGTGCAGAAAGTAGCGCGATTAACGGTTATTACCTTGTAAGCGTAAGCAATGCAGACACTTTTGCCGTGATGACGCTGGACGGGGAAGATATCGGCACAGTGACCGATGCTAAATTTACCACCGTGAAAAGATACAGCTTTTGTGATGCCACCAGTATCAAGATAGCTGCTATCAAGACCAAAGCAATCGATGCAACCACTAACTGCGATGAGGGTGCTGTCACTGAGCTGGAAAAAGAGCCGGGCACCATTAGCCTGTCCGGATTGTGGGCGCCAGACAAAGAAGTTCAGGATTTTCTGGAAGAGATGGCCGAGGAGCTGGAGACCATATTTTTTACCTTTCGACCAAAAGGCAGCAAGTATATGCGCGGTTATCAGGTAAAAATCACCAGCCTGGACTGGGATGGCAAAAGTGGCGATAAATGGCAGTTTTCTATCGAACTGCAAATTAATGGCCGCAGCCGTAAGTTAGATATGACAACAGGAGCAAAATAAGATGACCAATACCGTAGACACAAAAGAAGCCTTTGTCAATGCCGCCCGCCAGTATATGCGCAAGGCAGTAATCAGTGCCGTACCAGATATTGCCCCGTACGATGGCCATCTGCATGTCAAGATGTTCAATGTGCGCGAAATGACCGATTTTTTTCAGCGTTGCAGCGAATTTGAAAGCAGCTACGATGATGGTTTAAACGGCGTGCGTGAAAAAGCGCTGATGATTGTCGACCAGGATGGCAATCCCATGTTTTACCCGGATAGCCGCGAAGATTTGGAGTTTCTGGCTGACCTGCCCAGCAAAGTACTGGCGGCCGTACAGGATCATTTCTTCCTGATTAACGGAGATGCAGGGTTAAAAAAGCAGTTACAAGACGCGAAAAATTCATAATTGAGCTGTCTTTGCTGTTGCATATCCCGGCCAGAGAAATTGACGGCTGGCCGGTAAGCGAATTTAACCGCTATCTGAATTATTACAACCGCTTCGGCTTCCCGCAATGGCGTATTGAGCAGTATCTGGCCTATAACACCCTAGTCACAGCACGGGCGGCCGGCAATGATGAGATTCAATTGCAAGACCTGTTATTGCCTGATCTGGCGGATGATGAAACCGACAGTCAGTATGTTGCGGATTCAGGTGGTGACGATGATGCAGATGAAGTTGACGCGTTTCTGGATTCACTCGACTAACACAGCGGCCAAGTGCCGCTGTTTTCTATCGGGCGTTGTATGGGATGTGATTGTAATCAGGGCGCACAGGCGCAGCGCGACAGCAGTAGCAACTATGAGCGCAAACAAGCCATTTGTGCGACATGCGCGGAAATCAACCGCTGGGTAGCAGGTACACCACCCGGGGAACCGGTGCACATTCTTGACCGATGTTCGCGGTGTGGCTGTTTTATCAAGCCCAAAGCAAAAATCTGGGGATTACATTGCCCGTTAGATAAATGGTAGTAAAGGTATAGATATGTCTGAAGATTTAACCATAGGCGTGGGTATCGACGCGCGCGGATTTATTTCCGGCATACGCAGCACGGAAGAGCAGGCAAAAAAAGCATCACAGGCACTGACACGCGCCTATCAGGCGTCTGCCCGCAGTGTTAACGGCCTGACCGATGCAGTCATCGCCACCAGAGCCCAAACCCTGTTAAATCTGGGCGTCACCATGGAACAGGTAGACGCATTCAAACAGACTGCCGTATCCGTACGCAAGTACAAGGAAGAATTAAAAAAGGTCAGTGGCGAGTACGAGAATAATTCTGCCGGTTTAAATAAATATCTGTTGGACTTTGGCAAGCAAAATGAATTGCTGTCACTGGCCACAATCAGTATGCGGGAACTCAGGGCAGAAGAAGCCGCCCTTGCGGCCATGAGAAAAGCGCGGCCGGCGGCACCAGAGCCAACCAAAGCGGCCACACCAACGGCGGCAAAGATGGATGCAGTGCCTCCGGTTGCAGTCAAGATAGGGGATATTGATGTTAAAGGCCTGAATGAATTTAATGCCAAGCTGGATACGGCCTTGGTTAAAGCAAAGCATCTGGCCGTGGCCATGCTGGGCATTGGCAGCATGAAACAGTTATCCGGTATGGCGGATGAATGGACAACGGTAAACAACCGTTTGAAGCTGGTGATTGATTCCACTACCGAATTAATGCAGGTACGCAGCCAGTTAATGGCCAGTGCCAACAACACCGGCCAGTCATTGAGTACCGTGGCCGAACTGTATAACAAGCTGGTCACGGCGCAGAACCAGACCGGAATCAGTGGCAGCAAGCTGCTGAAACTAACCGATACCATCAATAAAGCCATGGTAATCGGTGGCGGCTCGGCTGAATCACAGGCGGCGGCACTGGTGCAGTTATCACAGGCGTTTGCCTCAGGCACGTTGCGCGGTGAGGAATTAAATTCCGTACTGGAACAGGCACCGGGGCTGGCGCAGACAATAGCCAAAGGATTAGGGACAACAGTCGGGCAATTGCGTGCACTGGCTGCTGCCGGTAAGCTGACATCCGAGGCTATAGCCAATGCCATATTAAAGCAGGCGCCAGTCGTTGATGCGCAATTTAGCAAGATGGTCAAGACCATTAGCCAGTCTGCCACCACCCTTAAAAACAAAGTGATGTCCTTTGTTGGCGCGCTGGATGAAACCACCGGTACCAGCCGCAAAGCCGGCGAGATGATGGAATGGCTGGGTAATCATCTGGGGACGGTTGCAAAGGTTGTCGGTACCGTGGCTGCCGTCTATACCGGCAAATATGCCGCATCCATTGCGGCGGTGATTATCCGCAAATACGCCGAAATTGCCGCATCGGAAAAATCCACCGCGGCCATGCTGAAAGAGGCGGCCGCAGCTAAATTTCTGGCGACAGCCAAGGCGAGCAGTGCCGCCACAGGTACCACAGGGGCGGCAGGAGCAGCAAGCGCAGTCGGCAGTGTTGCCGGCATGGCCAAAGGTGGCTGGATTGGCTTGGTTGCCGGTTTGGCCACGGCAGCATTTACTTATTACGAAATCAGTAAAGCGACCGATGTGGCCACCAATTCCCTCCGGGCACAAATAGGGACTATAGAAGAGCTAAAAGAAAAATACGCCGCCGCAGATACAACAGAAAAAACGCATCTGAGAAATGAGGCGGAAAAAAACTATTATGAGGCTATTAAGCAAAAAAACAAACTAGCTGATGGGCTGGTTAGGGAATCAGTAGATGTTAGGAGCAGCCTATTTCATAAAGGAGATGTAACAGAGTTTCAATTGATGGCAGCAACGCCTGAGATTAAGAAGATAGAGGAAGCTTTAAAAAGCGGTGAATTAACAGCGGAACAGGCAAGCAAGGCTGTAATTACACTTCTTAATTTAAAGCCCGATTCCAAATCCGCAAAGGCTATTGAAGAGCGTCTTTATAAGTTTGAACAGTTTCGCAAACAAAGTAATGAATATGCTAAGGAAATAAACGCCTATGGCGGAAACGTGCCCCTATTTGAAACTGCGGAGGAAAAAGAACAGGCTGCGGCGGCGGGTGTAAAAAAGGTTGATGAAGCTTTTAAGGCATTAATAGATTCGCAAACGCAAAGCAATGCGCTGCTGGAAAAGCAGAAAGAGTTAATGGCTGGCGGCATGTCGGCAAAGGTTGCCGCCGAGGTGGCCAAAGCAAGTACCGGCCAGTTAAAAGGTAAAGATGCTGAGTTAAAAGAGTACACCCAATCTTTACTGGCTAACGAAAGTCTGCAAAAGCAGATAGATAACATCAATTCGGTATCTGATACCCTGCAAGCGCTGGGTAAAAGTGCCGATGAGGCCAAGGCGGAATTAGATGGTGGTAAAGAGGGGCTAACCCTGTTTCAGCTATCCACCAAAAATGCCACCAGCGCGCAGATAGAACAGGCCAAGCAGGCCATGGCGCAAAGCAAGCTTTACCGGGAGCAGTTGCAGAACCAGCAGACCCTGAAAGACATGGTACAGCAGGCACAGGAGGCAAGGGCAGAGCTGATTGGCGGTAAAAACGGCCTGATTGCATTCCGGCTGGGGCTGACACATGCCACCGATGAACAGATACGACAGGCACAGGCGGTTAATGCGTTAACTGAGCAGATACAGAAACAAAAATCTGTTATGGCCACACTGGAGGGTTTAAAAGAACAGGTTGAAACATTGGGTATGGATTCCATTCAGCGGCAGCTATACGGTATGCGTAAGAATGGCGCGACGCCGGAGCAGTTACGTTATGCCGAGGCCATGCTTAAGCAGATTAAATCATTCGATGAAGCGCAAAAAGATACCAAAGCGGCGGCGCAGGATTTATCCGAGGCGGCGGAAGAGTTAAAAAACGGCAGCCACGCAGGTAAGGACAAGCCGATTAGTATCTTCAGTAAAGAGTACCGCGACCGGGAAGATGCCTACTGGAAAAAGAAGCGGGAAGAAGAACAGAGCATGGGCGGTATTTCCGCTATCAGCGGCCGCCGGCCATCTGCACCTGATGTTAACCTAATGTCTGCCCCGATGGCACCAGCCGGCTTTGGCTCAGGCAAAGGTGCAGCCAAAGATATCGACGACATGATTAAAGTGATGGAGGCCATCAAGGTGGAAATCAGCAACGGCGACAAGAACGTAACTTTAAAAGCACTTTTTGATGCACCCAATGGTGCCAATGAATTCAAGCAAATGCTCAAGAATACGCTACACAGCGTTGCCCGTGATTTGCGATAACCCCGGCCAGATGGCCGGTTTTTTAATGAGGTTTAACCATGCCCTTTATGTTGTATACCGATGCCCAGATGACAATGGAAGCGAGCAACCCCTATCAACTGGATTTTAACGGCGCCGGTAAAAATGAGTTCAAGCTGTTTTTTGGAAGCCCGTACCCCAATGAAGTACTGAAACCAAAATCAGACCCGCAAATCATGCTGGTACCGGCCAGCCGCCTGAAAAAATGGGAGCCAAACCACGTGTACAGCTTTGGCAACATTATTGAGCCGATTGTATCCAATGGCTGCATGTATCAGTGTCTGGACAATGCCCAGACCGGCAGCAGTGAGCCGGCATGGCGGGCAGAGCGCGGCAGCAAATGCAGTTCAGGCAGTACAACATTTATCAATCTGGGGGCGAAATTCCAGCCCGCAGATGTTCAGCTAGCCCTGACGTATGCCGGACTGGATACGGCAAATGCCGGCGCTGCGCTGGAACTTGGCACACAGCTACAGGGTGGCAAGTCCATACCGGTGTATATCCGCGTCACCAATACCAGTAACAGCGTTCGCAGCGACCGCTCCGACCCGTGCATCAGCATCAGGCTTAATGCCACCATCACCGAAACAACGGCATAAACAGAAAGTAAAACATGTTAGGTTCGTCTTTACTCAACACAACCCTGCTGGCTACCGATAGCGGCGATACAGCGCAGGCAGCAACCAGCGACGGCATCGAATTAATCCGCATCGGCTGTACCGTACGCGCCATAGAGCAAAGCGAAGATTTAATAACCCTTACCTGCCATGTTTACCAGAAAACAGACAGCGGCGGCGACTTGCTGAATATAGCGCAAGTAGTCAATCCGGTATGTGACAACGAACTGCTACAGCTTGGCCAGCAGGTACTAAACCCCGCACCCAACCGCTTTATGCGCGCCAGATATGCACAGGGCTTTGATGGTGAGAAATACGCTATCAGGATATTTGTGGCCGGTGTTGAACTGTGCAACGTAGTGCGCACCTGTGAAGTACATTTTGCCGAGGGTGAATCGGCCACGGCCAGCCTGTACCTGCGGGAGCCATGCGGCGCAATTGATATATACCAGTACTATAACCGGCAAATCGCTATTTACGCGCAGACCGATAAATATCTGTACCCGATATTCTCCGGCGTTATAGATATGCCCAAAATAGATTATTCAGGCCGTCTGCGCATTCTCAACGCCACCAAAGACCGCAGTAAATCAGTCGAAAAATTAAGCATTGACACCATTCACGGCATTGGCTACTGGGCAGCGTCGATTTTTGGTGAAGAGCAGAATTATGAGACCAAAAACGCGCAGCTCACCGACCGGTTAAGCACCATACCGGCTTCATTTGATTTTGATGCCCGAGAGCAGGCGCATCTGACGTCTTGGCTGCCTAAACCAGTGGCTGACTGGACACTGAGCGCTTGCGATGTTTACGAAGCCAATATGGCCTTAGAGATGAGCAGTGCCGTTTCCATCGTCAACCGGGTTGAAATCGAATTACACCACCAGTTTGACCGCCTGATTCACAGAGAAATCAGCTTTAGTTACCGCTATCTTAGCTTTATGAGTGATTTTGATTACATCATACGAGTGGCCGCAGAGGGACCCGCCCCGAAACTGGCCGATGTCCAGAGTGCGGCAAATGGCGGTGGCTGGACAACCGGAGAATGGTGGGTTAAAGGCACGCCGCCCCCGGGCGTGTATAACGGTGTGATATGGAAAGCAGCCGATTACAAATACGATTACGAGCCAACAGGCGAAAAGGACGAAAACGGCCACGATATTGTCAATGTAGTGCAGATTCCAATCGGCAGCGACAGCAATTTATACGCGCTGGCTGCTTCATGGAAAGCAATGCGCCGCTGGAAACAGGCAATTGATGAAAAGTACATCATTGTCTTACAGAATCAGGAATCCATTGCCATCCATGGCGAAAAAAAGGAAAAAGTTACCTACAGCATCAACCATGAAAGTGATGATGACAAAATGGCCAGAAACTGGGGCAGTGAAAAGCATTACAAAAGGCCAAAAGGGGTAAAGCAGTTAAATGGCGACTATACCACCAATATCGACAATGTTATCCCCGGAGAATTTGCCAACGGCTATCGGGTTGCCGTGCAGATAGGCTATACCCGAATGCTGGAAAGCCACCGACAGAACAGCATAACCATGGATTGCAAGTTTTTACCGTTTGCCAGCCTGACCCATACCGTACATGTGGACACAAAACGGTGTAATGCCGACGTCAAAATAGCGGCCTACAGCCATAGCTGGGATTTTACCAGCAAGCGCGGCAAAACTACCCTAACCGGTAAATTCTTCATGAATCCCGGCAGCCGCACACAGACATTCAGCGAAGTAGAGCCACCACGCGAGCGGCCACAACTGCCCTGTGAAACGTTTCAGCAGGAATTCATATTAAACGACTATATCGTCCCTTATGGCGTTGACGTGATTGAGCAAGACCCGAATGCGGACAAAGATGAGGACGAAAAGAAAGAAGAGGAAGAAAAGGACAAAGGCAATTCCATCATTACCGGCAAGCCAAAATTCAAACTCTATGAATGTAATGGCTATGTACGAAAAGAAACCGGTTACACCTTTAAAGGCATCAAAATGAAACGCGGCCTTGCATTCAGAGTACAGACGCCGGACATAGAAGAAAAGAGCACCGACACACTGGACATTAATGCCGCCGATAAAACGTTTAATCTGGCCATACCACACAATGAGCCATTTCCACAGTTAACCTGTCATAAAAAATGAGTAATGAACATGAGCCTAGCAGAAGATTTCCGCAAACTGTTTGGTAACGTCCGCCCCAGATATGAGCGCACTCCCAACCGCCCGCGACTGCGCGGCGCCACAGGGGTATCCAACATACCTTATGGCGGTGATATGCCCAAAAGCAATACCTGTCTGGACAAATACGCCTTATTGCACTTCAACAGCAACGGCCAACCATCCATTGCCAGCGCCCGTGCGATTGATGGCTTATTTGAAGCAAACACCGGCCGGCAGGTGCGCATATTTCTTGACCCCAGTGCCACGATTTGCGAAAACAGCGACGTAGAACGTTTCAGCGATTACGTATGGTACAAATTGCAGCTTAAAAATAAGCATGAAGCCGTCTTAATAGGCACAGGGTTTGACCATGATAATGACTTCTTTGCGAACCGGTGGTGGCCGGTGGGGCTGGATGTATTAAGCATACCGCTGTCTGGTAGGGAATTGCAAATTAGCCCTACACGGGCAAATACCGATACGCTTAAAGATGTAATCTATAAAATACTGAAAACCAACGCATTAAATGCAGAAGCGTTTTATACGACTATCCCGATAAAAGCAAACCTGCTTAAAACAAACCGCGACGAATACAAAAAAGCAGTTAAACAGATTTTTGATTTTGTCTGTGTTCACCTCAACGAGGGCAGTAAATATAATCGCGATACCATGTTAGAGGTATATGCCGCCTATCAGCAAAAAAACAGCCTGATAGCGGAGGAAATGAATTTCCCTAAACTGATTGGCCTCATTAAAGATACCGAACGCTATGCGGGCAAAAAAATTCCCGAAGACGGGGAGATGGTTTACACATGGAAAACACCCGCAAAACCGTTTCTATACGGCTCAGCACATAACTGGACATTAGACGCCAGACAGGCCTACTGGGGATTGCCGGCGGATAATTACAGAGTGTATGAATCGCGCTGGAAATTTGCAGATGATCTGGTATACGGCGTTAGCCTGATTAAAGATTATGCCCTGCAAAGCGCAGGTATTACCCGGGATGAAGAAATCACCGCGGATAATGTGGCCAACGTTAAATTTGCTGACCATTTCATCCATTCGTTTGACTACTCAGTCGGTGTACAACAGTACTTTGAACAGGATGTAACCTTTTACTATCGGAATAAATACGATGAAGATGGTAACGAGACCGGCGAAGACATGAATGTCCCTTTCATCACCCTGTCTGAAAAAGGCGTTACCCGATTATGGAGCGTGGACATCTTCCCGGATAGTGCCATTATTGACCTGAGATTTAACCCGAAAACAAGCAAATTTGACCCGTCGCACCCCGTTGCTCCGGAGCTACTGCCCGACAACCTGAAAGATTTAAGCGGTTTAAACCTCAAGGATGAAGACGAAAACCTCTACAGCATCACCTTAACCGACGGCGGTTTTTTACTGCACAGCGCGGCAGCGGGTAAAACGTGGAAGATCATGCACGGCGATTACACACTGGCAACCAAAGAAAAAGGTGACAATAATGAGATGCTATAAAAACAACTTTAGTACCACCCTAGTCGAAGAGCTGGCATTAAACAAAAAAGATGCCAAGCTAATCCTTGATGAAGAATCCACGGACTTACTTTTACAGGCCATACCGAGGAGCCGCGGACAACATTACATGCGGCTGACACTGCAAAGTGCTGATGCGGCTGAATATGAGCTGATAGACGTTTATAACCAGTATAACCAAAGCCTGAGAATCTGCCGTGCCGGTATGGAAGAGACAGCACCAGCTGCATGGCCGGCGGGGACGCGGATTTTATGCGCACCTACAGCACAGAGCTTTCAGCCCAGTCAAATAACCTATGTTAACGACAGATGGGAAATTGACGACGGAAACATCTTGACCATAGATGCACACAACGGCAGCACGCAGATATTGCCAGCGGCGGAAGATGGCGACGAAACGGCGGGTTATCCCGTCGTTTTTGCACATATGCATGATGGCGATGAAATGTTACTGGAATTAAAGGGTATTGATAGCGTAGACCAATTGCCGGCTTTTGCAAACGCAACACTATTAAAAGGCTAAACAATGGGCATGTTACTAAAAGTTTATAAGCATAACGGCTGGTGTTATGTCCGGCCACTGGGCAAGATTGCGCCTTATCCGACTGCATCATTCCCCTTTGGGCGTGCACAGTATCAAAGCAATACCGAATGGCGGGACGAAATCAGTGGCCGCTATGTCATGCCACAGAATACCGAAATAGCAAAGGGGGCGATCAACCCGATTCACGGCAGCGATGAGGGCTTATTGCTGAATAGCTATAAAACAGCCGAGAACAGGCCAGGCAGCAGCGCATTAATCAGTTCTTCCGAATCAATTCTGTATGGTAATGCGCTAACCATACGCATTAAGCCGGGGCGATTTGCTGGCTTTCCCCTGATTTTATGTGTGCTGTATGGCGAAGAGGGGGATTATGGACGAGACGAATTACTGATTATTGCTATTCAGGATTTACAGATTGTCACATACTATCGCAAGCGCAATGCCAAAGATAATGACGTAACAAAAAACCAAACAGGCTTATACCTGAATAATAACGACCGCTGGAGCAGCATCGGGCTGAATTTCAGCAGTAGCGACGGCTTCGGGCTGGCCGGCGTTTATCATAAGTTCACTTATCATAAATTAAACATTGTGCCACTGAAAGAGTTCAGCTATTTCTGGCTATTTAACTTTAACACTGATACATGGGTGTGGTATGAAGACGAAGAGGACATAACACCTTTTAACGGCGGTGTGGCACAAGCCAAAGTCTATAGCAATGCTTTATCCGGTGATGAATTTGACACCATACTGGACGTGTACAATGATAATGATGATCAGGGCGTGATTTATATAGACAAGCCAAGCGGCGGAGTGCTGGCTGAAATTTACACGGAGACAAAAGAGGTAAGCCCCGGCGGCGGAGATAGCGGCGGCAATGGCAGCAATAACCCGCCAGGCGGGACGGGCGGCAATGGTGGTAACGGAACAGGTGAAAATGGTGGTAATAATGGTGACATTGGCGGTTCCGGTGATCAAGACCCACTCAAGCCGGGCACTTTTTGTATGAATAGTGAGGATTAAAATGGCTTTTATGTTGTATGCAGATAAAAAAATGCAAAAGCCGGCCGATATCCGCCTTGTATTTAACGGCACCGGCATTCTTGATACAGTGCTGTATTTTGGCAGCAACCAGAGTGACGAAGTATTAAGGTCGCAAACTGATGCACAAATCATACTCAGGCCGGTTGACCTGATAAAAAAATGGGAGCCTAACAAGTTTTACTACTGGAACAACATAATTGAGCCAAGCCGCCCCAATGGCTATATTTACCGGTGTACTACTCAGGGCAGAACTGGTAGCGAAGAGCCGAGATGGTGGATAGATAACGGCGGCTCGGGTGCTTCCGGCAGTGCACGGTTTACCGTACTGGGCGAAGCATACAGGCATACTGATATCAAGTTATCACTGACGCAGGCAGGGTTGGATAGCGCTGTGGGTGGTGCTGGTGTTGAGCTGGGCACACAGTTGCAGGGAGGTAATGCTATACCAATATATATGAGGGTGACTAATAAGTCCTATGACTTACGTAACGACTTTATGGATGCCTGCCGTGGCCTTGCCACCAACAGCACGATTACGACAACAACGGATGTTTAATACTGGCTTGAATAGAGTATATTGCTTGGTACTGCTAAAGTAAATATAATATATTTACAAATAGCAAACGGAGGAAAAGTGATTGATGGATTTGAATGGAATAATGAAAAAGCTAAGCTTAATCTGCAAAAACATGGCGTTTCTTTTGAAGAAGCTATTACCGTGTTTTGGGATGAGCATGGTTTAATCATTTCCGACCCTGAGCATTCTGAAAGTGAAGACCGATTTGTATTGTTAGGAATGAGTGAAAACCTACGTGTTCTTGTAGTGATTCATTGTGAACGCGGTGATAGTATTCGCCTTATTTCTGCCAGGACTGCTACCAAACACGAGCGCAAACAGTATGAGGAATATCTATGAAAAAAGAATACGATTTTAGTAATGCTAAGCCAAATCCTTATGCCAGCCAATTAAAGAAGACGATTACGATTCGGATAGATGAAGAAAGTATCAGCTACTTTAAAGAATTGGCCGAAGAAACGGGATTGCCTTATCAATCGCTTATCAATTTATTTTTAAAGGATTGTGCTGCAAATAAACGCAAACCTGATATTAAATGGAACAAGTAGTTATTTTGAGTTACACAAGCTGCCTTCGGGCAGCTTTTTTATTTGGAGTAAATACATCATGCTTAAAGCATTTAAATGGTTACACTGGTTGCTTGATTTACGCTTTTTACCGGATAAATTCCAAGATTGGTTATTTGGTACCGGCACACGAATAATTGAAGTGCTAAGCGGGTTTGCTATGCTGGGGTTTGCGCTTGTATTTGCACTGCATGGTGAAGAGATGATTAAAGAGGATTTATACGAAAAATTCCTGCATCTTCACCCTAAAATATTCGTGGCCATCCTGGTAATTGTGGCAGCAGGGCAGCTATTTGCTGCCTTTTTTCATTCCAGCCGCAGCAATATCCTGTCTGGCTGTTTCCTGATCTGGTCGGCATTAATCTGGGTTGTTATATCCGGGGCATTTATCGCAGCATACCCGCCTTTGTCTACAGGCATGACCACCTATCCCATTATTGCCATCATCTGCGCCCTTGCCGGCAGGAATCTAATCAAACACACCAAACGGGTAGAAGACAAAAAAGGCGGTGAATGATGGACGAGGCTTTCACACTAGCCAATTGCTTTGCCCTTGCTGGCGGCTTTCTGGGCGCGCTGGTGGTGTCTGATTACAGACGCTATGGGACAGTACTAACTGTTACGTTCATCGCTATAGGCATGGTTTTTGCGGCAGCATTAACGGAATATTTCTTCACGCAGAACCACCCGTGGCTATTTGCAGGTGCTGGTGTATTTGCCGGTATGGCTTCCACGTCTCTACTGGATGCATTCAAGGCCACAGCACCAAAGATGGCACAAAAGCTGATTAATGCGGTTTGTAACAGGGCAGAGAAGATGATTGGTGATACAGACGACAGGCAGAAATAGGGTGCCTGTTGCGTTCCCTTTATCATTATGTAACCGTTTCAAGCCAGCCTAGTGCTGGCTTAATCTGAAACACAGAGCAAATTTTAAGATTAGATTTCTAGGATGGGATTGGAAACTACAACAGCAAAACTTTGTTTCACATTCATTTCTATTGCAAAATTTTTAAAACATCATTACAGTAGTAATGAAATATAAATGAACAGACAATGATTTTAAAAGGTATTGTATATGGCAAATTTACAAATTCGCATAGATGATAAATTGAGAGACGAGGCGCAGCAGATTGCTAATGATTTGGGTATGGATTTAACGACCGCTGTTAGAGTTTTTTTAAAACAAATGGTTAATGACAGAGGTTTTCCATTCCGACCCGACTTAGATCCGTTTTATAGTCCCAAAAATCAGGAAGCATTAAAAGTTTCTATTGCGCAACTCAACGCGGGCGAGGTGGTTAGCAAAACACTGGACGAATTGCAGAATGAATTTTGACTTCACACCGCAAAGCTGGGTGGAATATACATATTGGCAAACCCAAGATCGTAAGACTGTAAAAAAAATTAATACACTTTTGAATGATATAGCTCGTAACCCTTTTGAGGGTCTAGGCAAGCCAGAAGCCCTTAAAGAAAACCTGTCAGGCTTTTGGAGTAGACGTATAGATGACAAAAACAGACTTGTCTACAGAATAGTCGATAATCGTTGTCAGATTATCCAATGCAAAGGACATTACAGCGATAAATAGACGCCCGCAGTAGCTTTCAGCCTATAGTGCGATTAAAAGCTACAAATTTATTATTTGATTATGTATCAAATTCAAGCCAGCTGATAACTAATTTGTAGTAAGGTACTATTTTATTAGGTCTTTTAGATAAAAAACTTGATTTCTTAATATTATATGCCATAATTAAAAGTAACTATTAGTAAACATTTTAAACAAACTAACTTAAAAGGCACTCATGAAACGTATTTATCATGATGGGTGGGATGGTAATGATTAACATACCTGAATGGAAGTAACTGAATAATATTGCCGAGGTAAGTAAACTTGGTGCTCATTATTTAAATTGAAAAAAATAATAAAATCCATGTAACTAAGTATGGAGACGGATATGAAGGTAATAAGTAAACCTTTTATTGTCGGAATGAGTTCCGCCTTTGATTTATTTCCTCAGAACACAATAAGTAAATTGCCTTTTCAAGCATCTATTGAAAATGGTCAGATTCTGGATGTTTTGGCTCTCCGAGGGGATATGAAAAAAATTGGTGGTGATTTTCAGCAGGCTATAAGAAAAATTAAAGACAAAGATAATGAACGATAATCAACGTCGTGATAGCGAAGAAACAAAGGCGCCATGCCCTCAATCTCAAAATACTGAGAAAGAGATATGTCAACCAGAGGAGTTGGATATACTTGATAAACTGGAAGAAAATCCTCAACTTGTAAGTAAGATAATTGCTAGATTTCATTCAGGGCCACTTCCCAGTCCTGAAGATTTGACTATCTATAATCAGCTTATACCTAATGGCGCGGATCGGATAATGCAGAGTGTCGAAAGGGAGCAGTCGGCAAGGATTGAATTAGACCGGCATAAGACAGAATGCGATATCAATTACATAAATAAATCTCTTCAACTGCAACAAAGAGGACAGTGGATTGCTTTCGTAACAGTTTTATTGTTTTTCATATTATCTTTCCTGCTTATATGGACTGGTTCGCCAGCACTAGGTGCATCAATAATGGGAGCTTCTCTAGTTGCTATCGTAACTATATTCATAACAGGGAAAGCCATTAAATCCAAATCTAAATAATTTTAATCTGTTACAGATTCAAGCCAGCCTAGTGCTGGCTTTTTTAACACAAAAAAATTGCCCTCAAGGATTCGCACTCCTTGGGGGCATTCGTTATTCAAACGAGGCTTTAAACAACATAGCCAATGATAAACTATTTACGTTTAAGTATCTAGGAATTCTTATGGAAACTATTAATTTTACACCTAAAGAGTTGCGTAAAACGATGTGGACGGCAGCACTGATTCTACTGTTGCTCATTTTGGCATGGCGACTGCCTGAAATGATCAGCGCGATTAAATGGTGGTGATTTTTATAACAAACGACGAGGCAGCCATTTCGGCTGCTTTTTTTATGCATGAAAGGTTTTGATATGTACAAATTAGGCAAACGTTCTTTAAACAATCTACAGGGTGTTAATCCTAATCTGGTTAAGGTGGTTGAGCGAGCTATTCAGATTTCTACGCAGGATTTTACTGTTGTTGAGGGTAAACGCAGTAAAGAACAATGTTCAATCAATTATGGCAAAGGCCGTACGGCCAGTGAGTGCATCAAAAAAGGCATTGACCCTAAATACGCTCGACCCAACGAAAAAAAGGTTACATGGGTTAGCACGCCATTGGCCAGCAAACATGCAACCGGCCGCGCTGTTGATATTTACCCTTATCCAATAAATATGAAAGATTCTGACCCTAAAAAATTCGAAGCTATTGCGGCAGCTATGAAACAGGCAGCGGCAGAATTGGGTGTAAAAATCAATTGGGGCGGCAACTGGCAGAAAACCAAAGATTTACCACACTTTGAGGTGTTGTAATGAAAAACATTAATTACCCAGCAGTAGGCGCTTGGGCTTTGCTTGTTTTGATGGTGCTATTTGCAGTGCTTAGCTACGGCAGCAAACAGTACCAGAAAGGCTATAGCAAGGGTGCGGAAGAAGTTCGGCACCAGTATCAGGCAGCTCTGGCCAAACAACAGGAGGCGGCTAACAAAGCCAGCCAAGAATATGAGAAACAGAAAGCGAAGAGTGAGGTAAAACAAGATGAACGACAAACACAAGTTACAAAGATTGTTAAAGTTCCTGTGTACACTAATGTGTGTTTGGATGCTTCAGGGGTGCGCATCATCAACGAAGCAATCAGCAGTCGCTAGTATTCCAGCTAACCTTACAGAGCCATGCCCTGCATTAAGCCCGTTAAACGGGGCTACAGGCGCAGACATTTTGCCGTGGGCAGTTGGGGTAGTAGGGAAGTATAACGACTGCGCAAGGCGGCATAGCGCGCTAGTAAATGCTATTCAGTAAAGCGTGTAAGCAAAGAATCAACCGTTGTGAAGATCACAACGGTTGAAATGTATTTGCGTGCGCCCGTTTTTGGACTTACGTGAAAGGGATGTAAATTCAGTTGTTGCGGAGATCGCAACAACTGAGTAATGATGCTTCAAATCAAGCCTAATTTACAATGATAGATAAATAAAGCTATTCCGCAGAAAAAAATCGGTATTTGATTTACAATAGCTTTTTTAGAGCTATTTAGGGATATTTGCGGAATGGAAAACAGTCGCAAAACACCGTCTTATAAGGGTTTATTTTCTGCATTTGAAGCAGCAGCGCAGCAATTGCATAGTGTACGTGATTTTTTACGCTTTACTGTAAGCCAGTTTGAAGAAGCAGGGCTGTTTTATGGCCATGGTAATGATAGTGCCTATGATGAAGCAGCCTATCTGATTCTGCATACCTTACATTTACCGCTGGATACACTGGAACCATTTTTAGATGCGCGCCTGCTGGAAACAGAAAAATCAGCCTTGCTGCAACTGGTACAGCGCCGTATCAGCGAGCGGATTCCGGTTGCCTATCTGACCAATCAGGCCTGGCAGGGGGAATATGAATTTTATGTGGATGAGCGGGTAATTGTGCCGCGTTCATTCATTTATGAGCTTTTGGGCGAACCGCTTCAGCCGTGGATTGAATATGACGAGCTGGTACACAGGGCGCTGGATTTGTGTACAGGCAGTGGTGCGCTGGCTATCCAGTTGGCACACTGTTATCCGGATGCGCTAATTGACGCTGTTGATATCAGCCTTGATGCACTTGAAGTGGCTGGTATCAATATTGAGTCCTATGGTTTGCAGGAACGCATTAATCTGATTCACACCGATTTATTTACAGGTATCGATACTACCTATGATTTAATCGTATCTAATCCTCCTTATGTAGATGCTGAATCTGTTGCGCAATTACCAGATGAATACCTGCATGAACCGGAGCTGTCGCTAGGCAGTGGGGTTGATGGGCTGGATGCTACCAGACAGATTATCCAGCAGGCAGCCAAATATCTGAATCCGCATGGTGTATTACTGGTTGAAATCGGCCATAACCGCGAAGTGCTGGAGCAGGCATTTCCCGAGCTACCATTTACGTGGATGTCCACCAGTGGCGGTGATGGTTTTGTGTTCCTGCTAACTCGAGAACAGTTATTGGGCGAAGTATAAATTGTTGCCTGTCTGGTCAGCTTGTTGCACATTATGGAATCTTGGGTATTTACCATAAGGTAAACGGCAGACTGACCAGATTGCTATTGTAATAGCGTGGGTCATCCGATACTTCCTGTCCAATCCAGTCTGGTAAGACAATTTGCTGATTAGCATGATTCAATTCGACCTCAGCCACAATCAGCCCCTGATTAGCACCTAAAAATTCATCAACTTCCCACACCAGACCATTCAATGGTATGCGATAACGGTATTTCTCAATTATTGGCTGTTCGGCCATATCACTGAGCATATGCCGAGCGTCTTCAGCGGGTATTGGGTATTCAAATTCGGTGCGCGTAATGCCCCGATTAGTACTTTTGATGGTTAGCCAAGCTTGAGTGCCACAGATGCGAATACGTACCGTGCGCTCCTTGATGGTGGACAGATAGCCTTGGCAAAAATGTATCGCAGGTGCCAAGCCCCGCCAGCCATTGCCTTTTACCAGAAATTTGCGTTCAATCTCTTCTGCCATAATCAGTATTTGCCATTAAGTTATGTGGTGAATAAAAAAGCACCAGAAACTGCCTGACAGTTATCTGGTGCAGAGTGCATTAAGCTGAATAATAGCAGTTATGAAGCCAGTTTGTTGGCAATAGCATTAAACATCAGTGAAGCTTCCGGCAGTTGTTCCAGCATGGATGGTTCCGCTTTTGGCCAGATTGACCATTGCACGATAACCAGTTTCTGTGCCTGATTAACCATGATAATCTGTCGGTAAATACCTGATGCCCACATGCTGTCCTGATTGCTCAAACCTGTTGTGGGAACAACATCAGTAGCCGTGTTATAAAGTGATGGCTTTAGCGTGAAGTGGTAATTTCCATGCTGACGGCTATATTGAATTGATTTGTAGCAGCGCAAACTAAAACTAAAGCCGATTTACAGTTAAAAAGAAACCTGCATTTGTGCAGGTTTCTTTTTCCTTTATCAGGCGAAAGTCAGAATACCATCCTGAGCAGTTAACATAATAGTGCTGTCTGGCGCATAATCGCCTGCAAGTAACTCTTTAGCCAATGGGTTTTCAATTTCCGTCTGAATAGCACGTTTCAAAGGGCGGGCGCCATAAACTGGGTCAAAGCCTACTTTAGCCAGTACATCCAGAGCAGCGTCATCAACTTGCAAATGCAAATCCATTTTTTCCAGACGCTGACGCAGGCTAGCCAACTGGATATTGGCAATAGCGCGAATATTTGACTGATTGAGACTATGGAATACCACCACCTCATCAATACGGTTAATCAGTTCAGGACGGAAGTATTGTTTGACTTCTTCCATCACCACCGCCTTGATGGCTTCATAATCATCACTCACCATCTTCTGGATTTCCTGACTGCCGATATTGGATGTCATCACAATAACCGTGTTTTTGAAATCCACCGTTCTTCCCTGACCATCAGTCAGACGACCATCGTCCAGTACCTGCAACAGAATATTGAAAACATCCGGATGGGCTTTTTCCACTTCATCCAGCAAGACCACACTATATGGATTACGCCGTACCTGTTCAGTCAGAAAGCCGCCTTCCTCATACCCGACATAGCCGGGAGGCGCACCAATCAAACGTGCTACGGAATGTTTTTCCATATATTCGGACATATCCACCCGAATCAGATGGGTTTCACTGTCGAACAGAAAGCTTGCCAGTGTTTTGCAGAGTTCCGTTTTGCCGACACCCGTTGGGCCGAGAAACAGAAAGCTGCCATAAGGTTTGTTCGGGTCTGCCAGACCGGAGCGTGAGCGGCGAATGGCATCAGCTACTGCCCGAACTGCTTCATCCTGTCCAACCACACGCTCATGCAGTACTTCCTCGATTTTCAGCAGCTTTTCCCGTTCACCGGCCATCATTTTTGATACCGGAATACCGGTCATGCGCGAAACAATTTCAGCAATTTCTTCCGAACCTACTTTTGTACGCAACAGCTTGTTAGGCTGATTATCCTGCCGGCCACTGTCTGCTGCCTGCAATTGTGCTTCCAGTCGTGGCAACTCTTCATATTGTAGCTTGGCTACTTCTTCCCATTTACCATCACGTTTGAGTGCATCCATCTTAATTTTGAGCTGGTCAATCTGCTCTTTAATGGTTACGCTACCCTGAGCTTTGGCACGCTCCGCTTTCCAGATTTCATCCAGATTGGAAAATTCGCGTTTAACATTATCCAGCTCCTCATCCAGCAAAGCCAGGCGCTTTTTACTCGCTTCATCATTTTCTTTAATCAGAGAAGCGCGTTCGATTTCGAGCTGGATTTCGCGGCGTTTAAGTTTATCCATGCTTTCCGGCATAGACTGGCTTTCAACTTTAATCAGCGAAGCAGCCTCATCAATTAAATCAATTGCCTTGTCCGGCAGAAAGCGGTCGGTAATATAGCGATTAGATAATTCTGCTGCGGCCACAATTGCAGGGTCGGTAATTTCCACGCCATGATAAATTTCATAGCGTTCCTGCAAGCCACGTAAAATCGCAATGGTGTCTTCTACAGTAGGTTCTTTTACCAACACCTTCTGAAAACGCCGCTCCAGAGCAGGGTCTTTTTCAATATACTGACGATATTCATCCAGTGTCGTGGCACCGATACAGTGCAATTCACCACGTGCCAGTGCTGGTTTGAGCATATTACCGGCATCCATGGCGCCGTCAGCCTTACCTGCGCCTACCAGCGTATGAATCTCATCAATAAAGATAATCGTATTGCCTTCATCCTTAGACAAATCGTTCAGCACAGCTTTCAGGCGCTCTTCAAACTCGCCACGGAATTTGGCACCAGCAATCAGGCTGGCCAGATCAAGCATCAGTAAACGTTTATTGCGCAGGGAGTCGGGAACTTCATTATTAACAATCCGCTGTGCCAAACCTTCAACAATGGCCGTTTTACCGACACCGGGCTCGCCAATCAGCACCGGATTGTTTTTGGTGCGCCGTTCCAGTACCAGAATCGTACGCCGGATTTCATCATCACGTCCAATCACTGGATCCAGCTTGCCGGCGCGGGCTTTTTCAGTCAGGTCGGTTGTATACTTTTTCAGTGCTTCACGTTGGTCTTCTGCGTTTGGATTATCCACACTTGCTCCTCCACGAACAGCATCAATGGCTATATTTAATTTATCTTCAGTAGCGCCAGCCTGTTTCAAAATGCGGCCACACTGCCCATTTTCCTGGACGGCAGCCAGCAGGAATAACTCACTGGCAATATAAGCATCATTACGCTTAGTAGCAGCTTTATCCATCAGATTTAAAATATGCTGCAACTCTGTACTGGGCAGAATTTCTCCGCCCTGACCGGAAACCTTGGGCAAGCCGCCGATAGTGGCTTCAATTTGCTGTTTCACCTGTGCTACATTCACACCAGCTTGTGTTAGCAGGGCTGCACTGCCACTATCGGTATCATCAAATAAGGCTTTCAACACGAAAACTGCCTCAAGATAGCCAGCATCTTGTCCAAGCGCAAGACTTTGTGCATCCTGTAATGCCTGCTGAAACTTTGCGGTAAGCTTATCGAATCGCATCTAATTTCCTTTATTTAAATTTTCATTGATAGAAATATTGGTATTAGAAAATTAATGTCAAGGGCTAATATTGCTAAAAATCCATTTTATATATAAATTATTGTTTTTAAATTAAAATATTTGAATTTGGGCAGTATGTAAATATCAGAATCACTTTATATGACTGATTTATTTAATTATCAATAAACAAAATACAATAGGTAGTATAATAGCTGTACAAAGTATAAAAATAATTTCCTTACTCTGCTAAATTAGCAATTCAATTTTGCTGGAAACCAATGCAAAAATTCCACACAGCAAAAGACACAGAATAAATCAGGCAATTTTATTAATTCTTCAAATTTGGCTGATTTTGCGTCATATCATGTTTTTACAGAAAAATTAATAAAATTATAGATATAAATGGCTGGTAGTATCGGATTAATAGTGAAATATCAGCTAAGAATGGTTGGCAGAATTTCACAAATTTTGTGAGTATATCTGTGGATAACTATAAAAAAACAAGGTGAATCAAACCAATCTTATAGTGATTAAAATTTGGGCAATTTTTCCACTTGATTTCTGATAAAAACTTGCCGTAAAAAAATTTTTTATTCCGGATTATTAGTATTTAAAAAATTTATTACCTGCTGCAAACCTATAATATCCCTATTTTATATTCATACCGAAAGCAGTTAGATAAATTCTTTAAAACCCAGTCTTTTTAACGGCGTGAAATTAGTTTTGGCTTTGTATGCTCAACTGAGATAGCCATAAAAACCGAAGAATATAATAAGCGCCGTGAATTCCTTGAAGGGCAAATCATACGTACGCCCGATAACAAAGAGTTAATCACCAATTGTCAAAAGCTGCTCGAATTGAAAAAGCATTTACGCTACTGAAATTCATATTTCCATGCTAGATAAAAACACGCAACATGGAATTTCAGCAGCAAAGGTAGACAGAAACTCAATAGGGGTGTGATAGTGGCAAATCTAATGAGTATTAGCAAACCATTCAAATCACGCTGGTGTTTGCCTCCTGCTTTCCGGCATGATGGGATTATATTGAGGAACAGTATTTGCCAAAATATCTTCTTTCGTGAAATTAGTAATTCTAAAATGGTATGGCTATGCTTTAATTTCTGTAATCGAAAAATAGCGTTTAAATGAAAATGGACGTTGAGTTACAAAAAGTGCTTTAAATGAAATCGGGAAAGTTCTTGCAGGTTGTTTAAAAAGGGTAAGTAACCATCCATGTGCAGTAATAAATTTAAAGAAAATAGTGTTATCTGCTTTTATTTGAATACTGGACATATCACCATAGGTAAAACTATATAAATTACCGATAATGGCATAATCAATTACTTTATCACGATATGGATCCAGCAAATATATATGTAGTAATTCTTCAAAGCAACCACCATCTAATGTTACGAATATGAGAATATATTTATCCTGATAACTAAACGCTGCTTCCAGAAAAGCACCAGACACAGAAATATTATGATGAACACCATCTATTTCGACATGGGAAAAGATATTGCCATTTTTATCGGGTGGTAAAGGTTTTAATATAACGTTTGAAATAGGCTTTATCATGATTTATTGCCCATTATTGATATTTTAATGATAATTATTATTCATAAATATTAAAACTTTTATTTGAATATATTTTACATGTAGGTATAGCGGAAAAATTTAATTGGTTTAAATTTTATAATTTTTTTAAGAAGATCTAATTCGAGATTTGTATTTAATGATGTGAGCTGTTCTCATTCTTTGCATACTGCGCAGGTAAATGATATTTAGCAAAGAATATATGTAGAAACAATCAATAATGGCTGAAATAACCAGTTTTTCTAAAAATCATTAGCAATATGTATTACGTAATTCTATAAATCTTATCTCTGATTATTTAACTATATCTGTTTTATTATCACTTAAATGTTTATAGCTTACACGCTACTACTTCTTATTTGAGGGCAATAAATGTGTTAGATACTTTCACCGGAGTGTTTGTATAGTTTGTTTGTTGCGCCGATTTTGCTTGGAAAGGGTAAGTACTTTGGTCATGTATCTTGTATTAAGATATAACTTAGTCTTGAAATACCTAATAAAAGGCCGCACAGATTTAAATAAAAAATCACCTAAATAATGGTTATTCAGGTGATTTTTTAGATTTTAAACACTAATAAAAGTGTTTAAATAATAATGTTTTGGCGGAAGCGGTGAGATTCGAACTCACGGTGGGCTATCAACCCACGACGGTTTTCAAGACCGTTGCATTAAACCGCTCTGCCACGCTTCCGTCTTTGAAGATGCGCATATTAGACGATAAATGCGCCTTTGCCAAGTATTTTATTTAGGTAAAGTGGACTTTTTTGGCTAAATCATTCATTTTATTTTTGATTAAATTTTAATGATGGGCGTTTTCATCACGCAGGAATACCAACTGTTTGTCGCTGGATGAGGCTTTATCATAATAATAGCCTTCGTAATCGAAACCTTTTAACTCTTCTGGCTCAGTTAACTGCTTCTCGGCTGCATAGCGCATGAATAAACCACGTGCACGTTTGGCATAAAAGCTGATAATTTTATATTCGCCATTTTTTTGGTCTTTGAACACGGGGGTAATCACTGGAGCAGAAAGCTTTGAGGGCTTTATCGCTTTGAAATACTCCTGTGAGGCGAGGTTGATTAACACCTGATCCTGTACTGCCTGCATATTTTGCTCAATGGTACTGGTAATAATATTGCCCCAGAATGCATATAAATCCTTGCCGTAAGGATTAGCAAGTTTGGTGCCCATCTCCAGACGATAAGGCTGAATCAAATCCAGTGGCTTGAGTACACCGTATAAGCCGGAAAGAATCGCCAGATGTTGCTGTAAGTAGGTTAATCCCGCTTCTGATAAATGGCCTGCATCCAGCCCTTCATAAACATCACCATTGAAAAGATAGACAGCCTGCTTGGCATTATCCGGGGTAAATGGTGGCTGCCAGTGATGATAGCGTTCAGTATTCTGCAAGGCGAGCTTATCGGAGATACTCATTAAGGTAGCAATTTCATGCGGAGCCAGTTGTTGTAATAATGGCATTAGCTGCCGTGCCTGTGGCAGTAATTGTGGCTGTGTGTACTGCTTGGTAGTAATTTCTACTGTTTCATTGAGTTTTTTGGCGGGTGATATCACAAAATACATTTTTTTTCCTTAATGTTTGGCTATTGCTCTTGTGCGTGTACGGTCTGTGCCCTGATTAAGATCAGGGCAAAACGATATGCTTGGCATGGATAGCTGTTTGCGTATGTATGGGGTTTGATATTAAAGAATACTATATTCTGAATTTTAGATAAGCTGGTTATTTGCATAATCATAAAAAAAGCGGCACAATTCTTTACTCATATTTATAGATAAATTAAACAATCATGTCTACTTTACAACTGCATCCGGAAACCATTGCAATCCGGGGTGCTAAGGAACAAACCTCGTACAATGAACATAATTCTGCATTGTTTTTAACCAGCAGCTTTATGTTTGATAGTGCGGAAGCTGGTGCTGCTCTGTTTGCCGGTTCAACTCAGGGTTATACCTATACGCGCACCAACAATCCTACTGTAGCGGCTTTTCAGGCACGAGTGGCACAACTGGAGCAGGGTGAGGCAGGATTGGCTACTTCCACCGGTATGGCCGCAATCAACGCTGTTTTTCTGGCTTTATTAAAAGCTGGTGACCATCTGGTGGCCAGTAAAAGCCTGTTTGGTACCACTATTGGCTTACTGAATAATATATTACCCAGATTCGGAATTGAGGTAACGCTGGTTAGTCAGACTGATATGGCCGAATGGCAGGCTGCTATCCGGCCCAATACCAGAATGCTGTTTGTGGAAACGCCATCCAATCCGCTGAATGAACTGGCTGACATTGCCGGGTTGGCAGAAATGGCACATCGCCATCAGGCTTTGCTGGTAGTGGATAACAGCCTTCTGTCACCGGCGCTGCAGCAGCCGTTATCTCTGGGGGCTGATTTATCTGTGCAGTCTGCGACCAAGGCAATTGATGGCCATGGGCGGGTGATGGGAGGTGTTATCTGTGGTAGCGCAGCCTTAATTAATGAAATTTTTCTACATGTACGCACCACTGGCGAGGTATTGTCTCCATTTAATGCATGGGTGCTGTTGAGCGGTGTGGAAACCTTATATATTCGTATGGAAAAGCAGTGTGCCAATGCACTGGAAGTGGCGCAGTTTCTTTCTACTCAGCCGCAGGTTGTTGCCGTGCACTATACAGGCATGACTAACCACCCGCAGAAAGCGCTGGTACACAAGCAGCAGCAGGGTGGCGGTATTGTGGTGGCCTTTGAGGTTAAAGGGGGGCAACAGGCTGCATGGCAGGTAATTGATACATTAACACTCTTTAGTAAAACTGCTAATCTTGGTGATGTGAAATCTACGGTTACCCATCCATGGACAACCACGCATGGCCGGATGGCTCCGGAGGCCAAGCTTGATGCCGGTATCCAGCCTGGCCTAATCCGTTTAGCTATCGGACTGGAACATGCTGCTGACTTAAAAGCGGATTTGTCTAACGCATTAAGTCAGGTTAACTTTTGATATGATATAAAGAAATTTTTTAGGTAATTTATATAGCCAGTAACAGCTAATTTTTTATGGTGCTGTATATTATGCAGCAATTTAGTTTTGGATACTTCTATTGCATTAATGGCTATTTGGCTATATTTTATATATACAACCGATAATAAAAGGAAATCATAATGAGTAGTGATTTAATTGTTCATATAGGCGATGGCAACTTTGAGCAGGAAGTTTTACAGGCGGATACACCAGTATTGCTGGATTTCTGGGCTCCTTGGTGTGGTCCTTGTAAAATGATTGCGCCAATTCTGGATGATTTGGCTTCAGCTTATCAGGGCAAACTGAAAATTGTTAAGCTTAATGTTGATGAAAATCAGGAAACTCCGGCCAAATTTAATGTTCGAAATATACCTACGCTGATGATTTTTAAAGATGGTGTCAGTGTGGCTATAAAGGTTGGAATCTTAAATAAAAGCCAACTGGAAGCGTTTATTAATGCTTCAATATAATTATTAGTTTTCAATTTTATTTGTGTCCTCTGGCTGACAGGGATAAATACAGGCTCAATAAAAGGCTTGCTACTTATTCTGTCTTTTATGAGGACATAATTTCATATGTTGCCGATATCTGTATTTAATGGCGATGTTTGCACTGATGTTTATGTACTTTGCGATATTATTGTTTTTGGAAGTATTTTATTTGATATCAATGGTTAAGCCCCAGTCTATGCCAGTTTCTAGTATTGTTTCTGTTTGCTAAACAGATTTTCTACATTTCTATGCATAATATCAGTATGCAGAATAAATCGAAGTAACTCAGGAATTTATATCTGGCTGTTTTTATAATCTTTCATAAGCCAGATTTCAGCACAGTAATTATTAACAGAATCAATAATATTTTGCCGGATTAATTCTTTAGGGTGTAAATCCAGAATGTAAACGAAATCATCGTTATTCAGAATAATTAATAATCAGCATCATTTGCAGTGATATTATAAGTTCTCTATTATGTGTAAATATATTGTAAACTGAAATTCAATAATCACACCAATATAGTTTTTTTGTAAAAATTAGAGAGCGTATTTTATTGTTTTGGTATTTTGAAGACAACACATCTTTTATCATAACACTAAAATTGAATTAATATTTAATTTTATTGTTTAAAATAATGTAATTTGAGTGTATTGTATCTAATCTGGAATTAGGATTAACTTTATTGTGCACGTATCGTGGGTTTTGTTAGAATGATTTTGTGAAATTTCATTCGGAATTAAATGAAAGCGAGTACGCTATGAATCATAAATCCAAGGTGTCAGTATCTCCTCCCGGTGGTGATCAAGCCAGCATGTTAAATAAAACATTTGTAATTGCTTGGCTTATCTGCGCTATTTTCTATTTTGTTCAATATGCATTGCGTTCTGCACCAAGTATTATGCAGACCGAAATGATAGCTACTTTGAGGATTTCCAAAGTTGAAATGGCTGGAATCATAGGTCTGTATTTTTATTCTTATGCTTTCTTTGCATTGGTGTCGGGCGTGCTGCTGGATCGTATCGGGCCACGTTTCACTGCATCATTAGGTATTATTCTGGTAGCTGCTGGCTGTATTCTGTTTTGCTCCGGTACGGTTATTACCGCTCAATCTGGCCGTTTCTTGCAAGGTGCCGGTTCTGGGTTGGCCTTTACCAGTGCCGTGTTTCTGGCTACACGTGGTTTCCCCAAAAAATGGCTGGCTACTGCGGTTGGCATGACACAATGTTTCGGTATGCTCGGTGGTTTCATGGGGCAGGCTGTTGTATCACCGATTATTAAAAATCAGGTGATGACCTGGCAAATGTTCTGGATGGTTGCTGCCGGTGTTCTGGGTGTGGTGTTTTTTGCTTCTGTAATCATTACCCCCCGCACGCGCGAAGGTAAAATCGACTGGACCGGTTTGAGCCATCCTTATCTTGTGGTACTGAAAAATCCGCAGTCCTATATCTGCGCTTTCATTGGTGCCATGATGTTTATGCCTACTAATGTTGGTAATATTGCCTGGGGTAATCAGTTTTTGCAGGAAGGTTTAGGTGTCACTGAGAATGCTGCTTTACGTCTGGCCATGGTTCCACTGGGTTGGGTGATTGGCTGTCCCATTCTGGGCTATTTATCAGATGTGATTGGTCGTCGTAAACCTGTTGTTATGGGTAGTATTATTGCTATGGTTATTACCGGTGGTATTATTGTCTATCTGCCTAATACCATGCCACCTTATATAATGGGTTTGCTATTAGGTGTTGCTTCTGGCGCGGCAATGATTCCTTACACCATGATTAAAGAAGTTAATCCTGATGAGGTTAAAGGTACTGCTACAGGTGTGATTAACTTTTTCGTGTTTGTGATCAGTGCGATAATGACAAATCTGTTCAGTATGCTGATTGCTCACTTAACCAGCGCAGAAGGTGGCCAGTTAAGTCTGAAGGTTTTCCAGACTGCTGATCTTATTTTTGTTGGTGGTCTGGTTCTGGCTTTTATCATGACAATATTTGTACGCGAAACCGGCAGTAAAGCTAAAGCTTAAATTGTATAAACTGGTTTTCTGGCCAATTTCGAAATTAATTAAACGGCTACTTTAAGTAGCCGTTTTGTTTTTTAGAGCAAATCAGACAGAGTATCCGATGATTATTTATTTACCACGTTTCGCTCCAGCTTAAATCCGAGTTTTGGGAAATCACTGCTTTGAATTGAGCTATGATATTGTCTAAAGCCTGCTGGTTGTCTGCCTCGAAGCGCAATACCAGCACTGGCGTCGTATTGGAGGCGCGCATTAGCCCAAATCCGTCTTTAAATTCTACTCTCAGGCCATCGATGGTGATACGCTCAATTTCATTATCAAACTGTGCAGTTTGTGCCAGACTGGCGATAATTTCGTGTCCTGATTTTCCTGCTGGCACAGCGATATTGAGTTCAGGTGTGGATATACCTTCAGGCAAATCATTTAAAACCGCAGAAGGATTATCGCTGGCAGACAAAATCTCCAGTAAACGTGCGCCGGCATATAGACCATCATCAAAACCTAACCAGCGTTCTTTAAAAAATACGTGACCACTCATTTCGCCAGCCAGTAATGCTCCATGCTCCCTGATTGCGGCTTTGATAAAGCTGTGACCGGTTTTACTCATGATGGCTTCGCCGCCATGCTGTTCAATCCAGGGTTTCAGTAATCGGGTGGATTTAACATCATAGATCACTTTTGCGTTTGGATTGCGTGCCAGTACATCGGCTGCAAACAGCATTAGCTGGCGATCAGGGTAGATAATCTGGCCATCTTTGGTTACTACGCCCAGACGATCGCCATCGCCATCGAAAGCCATACCGATTTCTGCATCACTGTTACGCAGAGCCTGAATCAAATCCTGTAGATTGGCCGGTTTAGCTGGGTCAGGATGATGGTTGGGAAAATTGCCATCTACTTCACAAAACAATTCTGTTACTTCACAGCCCAGAGCACGATATAAATCTCCGGCGTAAGCGCCGGCTACTCCGTTTCCTGCATCTATCACAATCTTCATCGGCCGTTTGAGCTGAACGTGACTGGCTATATAGTTGATATATTCAGAGGCAATAGGTAAGGGAACAATATTCCCGCTATGTTCAGCAGGGGCGGCTAGTTGGCCGGATTCAATCATTTTGCGTAATGCTTGAATATCGTCACCAGCCAGAGTAATGCCAGCCAGCATCATTTTAAAACCATTGTAATCGGGCGGATTATGGCTGCCGGTAATCATGATGCCGCTACCCTGACAATGTTCGATAGCTGCAAAATATAACATTGGTGTCGCAACCATGCCTACGTCGATGACATTAATTCCGCAGGCAGTAATACCCTGCATCAGACTAGCTGCCAGTATCGGGCCAGAAAGACGGCCGTCGCGGCCAATTGCAATCTGGTTAACACCTTTACTGATGGCTATGGTGGCAATCGCACGGCCAATCAGCTCAGCTGTATCTTTGTTTAGTGAAACATCTACAATGCCACGGATATCATATGCTTTAAATATGCTGGCATCTATCTGTTTTGAGGTCATAAGTTTTTCCTTATTTATTCATTTAATCAATTAAACTGTAGAATATTTTTAATGTTGAACTAAAGATATAGCCAGTTTTTACAGATGTTAATTAAACTTTATTACTGGGAACAGGCAAGCCAAAATGGCTGTAGCTTACTTCTGTAGCCATGCGTCCTCGTGGTGTTCGCTGTAAAAAACCCTGTTGAATTAAGTAAGGTTCGATAACGTCTTCTATGGTATCGGTTGATTCGCCTATCGCTGCGGCAATGTTGTCCAGACCAACTGGTCCACCTGAAAATTTATATAGAATTGCTTCCAGATATTTGCAGTCCATGACATCCAGTCCGGATTGATCGATGTCTAGCATTTTTAGTGCTGCATCTGCTATTTCGGCATTTATCTGGCCCTGGTGTTTTACTTCAGCATAATCTCGTACACGTCGTAACAGGCGATTGGCAATGCGTGGTGTACCGCGGCTGCGTCTGGCAATTTCAGCAGCACCAGTGTTGTCAATCTGTAGTTGTAGTAGCTGGGCAGAACGAGCAACGATAGTGGTTAAATCAGTGTTGTTATAGAATTCCAGACGTGAAATTATGCCGAAGCGGTCGCGTAAAGGGTTGGTGAGCATGCCTGCGCGTGTGGTAGCGCCAACCAGAGTAAAGGGCGGCAGGTCAATTTTAACTGAGCGTGCAGCGGGGCCTTCGCCAATCATAATGTCTAGCTGGTAATCTTCCAGTGCCGGATACAGTATTTCTTCTACCACTGGGTTAAGGCGGTGAATTTCGTCTATGAAGAGTACGTCATGTGGCTCAAGATTGGTAAGTAGTGCCGCCAGATCACCAGCCCGTTCCAGTACCGGCCCGGATGTCTGGCGCAAATTGACGCCAAGTTCATGAGCAATGATATGAGCCAGAGTGGTCTTGCCCAGACCGGGCGGGCCAAATAATAATGTATGATCCAAAGCTTCATGCCGTATTTTTGCGGCTTGAATGAAGATGGAAAGTTGTTCCTTGGCTTTGTGCTGGCCAATATAGTCTGTCAGCGCCCGGGGGCGCAAAGCACGCTCCAGCTGTTCTTCCTGTGCTGAAGCGGTTTGTGGGCTGATGACACGCTGTGGCTGTGCACCAGAAAGTTGGTCTGTTTGTAGCATGGCTAAATAAAAAAACAAATTATATCAATAATGGCTTTAGGCCAGAGTAAATAGAAAACAGACTGGGTAAAATTCTGAATTTTAAACAGGTGTGCACATGCTGGCAAAAACCTTGAAGTATTCGGGAAAGGTTTTATTGACACATTGTGGATCATCTATATAGATAGAGGTGCCAAGCAGGCTGACAAGCGAAAAACACATGGCCATTCTGTGATCGTCATAAGTACTGATGTGAACGTCGGCCTGCAATTTTGCTGGAGGGGTAATGCTGATACTGTCCTCTGTGGCCATCACATGAGCACCAAGTTTGCGTAATTCGGCAGTCATGGCGCTGATGCGATCAGTTTCTTTAACGCGCCAGCTGGCAATATTACGAATATGACAAGTGCCTTTGCTGGCCAGAGCCACGATAGCCAGAGTCATGGCGGCATCTGGAATATGATTGGCATCAATATCAAAGGGCAGTATATTCTGATTTGAGGAACGTGATATTTCAATAAACTGTTCACCCCAGAATATTTGTGCACCAATTTTTTCCAGCTCGTGTGCAAAGGCAATATCCCCCTGAATGCTGTTTGCGTCAATGCCATTAATACGGACAGGTTTACCTGATATCAGCCCCGCAGCAAGGAAGTATGAAGCACTGGAGGCATCACCTTCAACATAAATTTGTGCTGGTGCATGATAGTGCTGCCCGGCAGGGAGTTGGAATGTCTGAAAATCTTTGTGACTAATCTGAATGCCGAATTGCTCAAGCAGCTTTAAGGTAATGGCAATGTAAGGTTTGGATATTAATTCACCACAGACATCAATAGTGTAGGCTTTTCCGGTTAGCGGTAGAGCCATCAGTAAGGCGGTTAAAAACTGGCTGGATACATTACCTTTAACGCTAATATGATAATTTGTGTTCTGGCGGGCATGATGGATTTGTAAAGGTGGGAAACCGATCTGTTCCTTATATTCGATTGTTGCACCTGCTGTTTGCAGTGCATCAACGAGATCACCAATGGGGCGCTCATGCATACGCGCCACGCCGTGTAAATAATATTCACCCCCTAATATCGCCAGCACTGCTGTTAAAGGTCTGAATGCAGTTCCTGCATTACCAAGAAACAAGTCTGCCTGCTGTTGTGGAAATTTACCTTTACACCCGTATACTCTGAGATGTAAGCCTGAGTTTTCACTATCAGCAGGCAACTGTTCAATTTTTATGCCCAGGGTTTTTAACGCTTTCAGCATGTATTGGGTATCATCTGAATCAAGTAAATTATGAATTTCACAGATATTCTCTGCCAGAGCGGCCAGAAGCAGGATACGATTGCTGATGCTTTTGGAACCAGGCAGATTGATGCTGGCAGAATGACAGGTACTGGCTTTTAAATGCAGGGTATTCATGCTGGTATTGGGTAATTTTGGAAGATTTGGCTGGAAGTTTATCAGTTAATTGTGTTACAGGATATGTATATATATCTGCATTTGGGCAAGTATTAACAGGAAAATGTACAAGTGAAGCTTATATATAAATCAGGTAATCACTGGTTATATTAAGTATAATAGTAAATATATTAATATCTTAATGTAATAACTATGAAAATAAACCTAGACTGGCACTGGTCTAAATTCAGTACGGTATGGTTATTAATGCTACTGTGTGTGCCCTTTGTACAGAAATTGCAAATTAATCCTGCTTGGGTATCATTTGTGGAACAGGGGCAAACCTTTTTTTTGTTATTTTGCTTTTTGTTTACCCTGTTATCAACTTTATGCAGCGGATTAATTGGCAAAGAAAGAGCATTCTGGCTATGGGCATCATTGTGGTGGCTGGTATTGCTGGGGCGTGATCAAAACTGGGGCAGGCAAATTTTTTCTGGTTATCCGCATGTGGTGTATCATGGTATCGCGGCAGTGCTGATTCTTGGGCTAATATTAATGTTACTGTGGCCGCGCTTGCGTGCTGGCATCGAATATTACTATCATCAACCTTTTCCTGCATGGAATTTCCTGCTCGCCGCTGCTGGCTTTTTGTTGGCCGATGCAGTAGAGCGTGGTCGCTGGATTTCACATTTTATTCTGTACAATCCTGTTTATGATGATATGCTGGAAGAGTTATATGAGTGTCCCTTTATGTTGGCTTTATTTACTGTATCAGTAGTGTTGCAATGGCGAACAATTGTTCAGATGAAAAGATCATTAAAGCAGGTTGAGGTACAATAATTTATTGTATTTGATAAAAAGGAAATTCAGCCATCAGGTATTGAAAGTAAGCCTGATGGCTTGTTAATTTTTTACTGAAACAAAATAGTAGCAAACAGTGCGGCTGCTTATGGTTAGATTAGATTGTTCGGTATAGAAATTTAATGGTGTCAGACAGTTATAAATGCTGATTCAAATTCAGTACGATGCGTAAAAAACTTTTGTGAAAAAAGGTAAGGATATGGTTGCGACGCAATTTAAGCCGCGATTGAAAGTAATTGCTATTGATGGCCCCAGTGCATCCGGGAAGGGGACTGTGGCCGCGCAGGTAGCAGCTATTCTGGACAGAGATTATCTGGATTCCGGTGCACTTTATCGATTAACAGCACTGTATGCCTGCCAGCAGAATATTGGCTGGCAAAATGAGCAGGAACTTGCTGCACTTGCGTACAAATTGCCTGTGGTTTTCAGGACAGATTCCATTTTACTGGATAACGTGGATGTAACGGCAGCAATTCGCACTGAAAGAATTGGTATGGGTGCATCGGCTATTGCTGCTTTGCCGGCGGTGCGCACTGCGCTGCTACAACGCCAGCGGGATTTTTTAACGCCCCGAGGACTGGTGGCTGACGGGCGGGATATGGCTTCAGTAGTGTTTCCGCAGGCCGAACTCAAGATATTTCTTACTGCCAGTGCACAGATACGGGCACAACGGCGTGCCTTACAATTGGGAATAGCTACTGATGGACCAGACTATCAGCAGATACTTACTGATATTGAAAAACGGGATCAGGCCGACCGCTCCCGTGCTGTTGCCCCCCTCAAACCGGCCGGTGATGCCATGATTCTCGATACTTCTTCGCTTAGTATTAAAGAAAGTGTAGAAAAAGTACTTGATTGGTATCGAAAAATCTAAAAATAGGTTACAATTCTGGTCTTTTGTACAGGCGTTCAGTGTGTTTGCACATTTGCTAGTATACGAACCTTGTCCTAAGTAATTGTTTTGCATGATTTTTAGTGCTGATGTGGTTGTAGCCTGCATCAGCCGCAGTCAGGAGTATTGCTGGCACAGTCAGGGTGTGCCGGCTTTGATTAACTAACTTTCGTATCCCCTGACGATACTTGTTTGAGAACATAAATATATGACTATGGAAAATTTTGCCCAGTTGCTGGAAGAAAGTTTCACCTTGCAAGAGATGAATCCCGGCGAAGTCATCACCGCAGAAGTTGTTGCCATAGACAATAATTTCGTCACTGTGAATGCCGGTCTGAAATCAGAATCTCTGATTGAGGTGAGCGAATTCAAAAATGCAGCGGGCGAGATTGAAGTTAAAGTTGGCGATTTTGTCACTGTAACTATTGAATCTGTGGAAAATGGTTTTGGTGAAACCAAACTGTCACGTGAAAAAGCCAAACGTGCGGCTGACTGGATCAAGCTGGAAGAAGCCATGGAAAATGGTGAAATTCTGTCTGGCGTGATCAATGGTAAAGTCAAAGGCGGCCTGACCGTCATGATTAACAGCATCCGCGCATTCCTGCCTGGTTCGCTGGTAGATGTGCGTCCGGTTAAAGACACTTCTCACTTTGAAGGCAAGGAAATTGAATTCAAGGTAATCAAGCTGGACAAACGTCGTAACAACGTTGTGGTTTCTCGCCGTGCCGTACTGGAAGAAACTTTGGGCGAAGAACGTAAAGCATTGCTGGAAAACCTGAAAGAAGGTTCAGTGGTGAAAGGTATTGTGAAAAACATTACCGATTACGGTGCATTCGTTGATCTGGGCGGTATTGATGGTTTGCTGCACATTACCGATCTGGCTTGGCGTCGTGTTAAACATCCAAGTGAAGTACTGGAAGTTGGCCAGGAAGTAGAAGCCAAAGTATTGAAATTCGATCAGGAACGCAGCCGTGTTTCTCTGGGTCTGAAACAATTGGGTGAAGATCCATGGAATGGTCTGGCTCGTCGTTATCCGCAAGGTACCCGTCTGTTTGGTAAAGTAACCAATCTGACTGACTACGGTGCATTTGTGGAAATCGAACAGGGCATCGAAGGTCTGGTGCACGTTTCTGAAATGGACTGGACTAACAAGAATGTTCATCCAAGCAAAGTAGTTCAGATGGGTGATGAAGTAGAAGTGATGATTCTGGAAATTGATGAGGATCGTCGTCGCATCTCTCTGGGCATGAAACAGTGTCAGGCTAATCCATGGCAGGAATTCGAATCCAACCATGAAAAAGGCGACAAAATCAAAGGTGTGGTGAAATCCATTACTGATTTTGGTGTGTTTGTAGGCTTGCCTGGCGGTATTGATGGTCTGGTTCACCTGTCTGACCTGTCATGGACTGATGGTGGCGAAGAAGCTGTACGTCAGTTCAAGAAAGGTGAGGAAGTTGAAGCCGTAGTTCTGGCCATCGATGTTGACAAGGAACGTATTTCTCTTGGCGTGAAACAGTTGGCTGGTGATCCGTTCAGCAATTATGTCAGCGTAAATGACAAGGGCAGCATCGTAACCGGTAAAGTAAAATCACTGGATGCTAAAGGTGCTGTTATTGCATTGGCTGATGATGTTGAAGGCTATCTGCGTGCATCTGAAGTTTCAAATGATCGTGTTGAAGACATTCGCAATGCCTTGAAAGAAGGCGATGATGTTGAAGCAGTGATTACTACCGTAGATCGCAAAAATCGCAGTATCAACCTGTCTATCAAAGCTAAAGATGCACAGGAAAACAGTGCTGCCTTGCGTTCATTATCAGCTAACAATGCCTCTGCTGGTACTACTAGCCTGGGTGACTTGTTAAAAGCAAAATTATCTGGTGAAAGCGAATAAGCGGTTATGACGAAGTCGGAGTTAATGATTCGCTTGGCGGAGTTATATACTACTAATAATAGTAGTACTGTATTAAATGCCAAGGATGTTGAGCAAAGTATCAAGATTCTCGTTGATACTATGACTCGTGCTTTAGCTAGAGGCCAGCGAATCGAAATTCGCGGATTTGGTAGCTTTGATCTGAATCATCGCCCAGCCCGTATTGGCCGTAACCCTAAAACAGGTGAAAAAGTATCGGTACCAGAAAAATATGTGCCGCACTTCAAGCCTGGCAAGGAGTTACGCGAACGCGTTGACAATGCGCTACAGTCTGCGAATAAATAATACTGTTTTTATTTGAGATAAACGTTAACGCCGCAGTTTCTGCGGCGTATTTTTATTTTAGGGTGGTCGAATGTTTAGTGGGTGTGCTAAGGTTACGTCTTTTAACTTTTGCCATATACAATTTTAATTTCCAGAAGAAATTCTATAATATGACCACACCCGTCTTCGTTGCTCCCGAATTTAATAATCAAAGTCCCCTGACCTGGTATCAGATTGCAGAACAGCAACCCGGGTTTATTCATGATGCTGCCCAGCTGCGAGCAATTAAAGAGCTCGACAGGCTTTGGGCTGAGTTGATGATGTTCAAGCGTAAGCGTAACCGCTTTTTAGGGCGCAGTTTACGTTCACCACGCGCGCCCAAAGGTTTATATATGTATGGAGGAGTCGGGCGTGGCAAAAGTTTTTTAATGGATGTGTTTTTTGGCTGCTTACCCTACCGACGCAAACGCAGAGTGCATTTCCATGCATTTATGGCAGAAGTACAACAACGCTTGAAAGATCATCATAGTCAGGCCAATCCATTAAATGCAGTGGCTCAGGACATTGCACGTGAAGTTAGAGTATTGTGTTTTGATGAATTCCACGTCAGCGATATTGCTGATGCCATGATACTGGGAAGATTACTGGACGGTCTATTCGAGCAGGGTGTGGTTATGGTAGCTACATCGAATTACGCACCATGCGAGCTTTATCCCCAAGGTCAGAATCGTTCCAGTTTTTTACCTACTATTGCATTAATTGAAAAAGAATTGACTATTTTGAATGTGGATGGTGGGGAAGACTATCGTATGCGTACACTCAAGCCAGCAGATGTATTTTACATTCCGGCAGATGCAGCCAGTGAGGTAAAGCTTGGGCAACTGTTTCACAATATTAATGGTCAGCAGCAGATAGCAGGGGGAGAAATTGAAATCCTGGGACGGAAGCTGGCATATAAAGCCATTTCTGAAACAACAATCTGGTTTGACTTTAATACCTTATGTTGTGGGCCGCGTTCGCAGAATGACTATCTGGAGCTGGCAAAACAGTTTCGCGTATTAATTTTGTCTGATATACCTAAAATGGGTTCTGGCCAAATGGCAGAAGCACGTCGCCTTACGTGGCTGATTGATGTACTGTATGATTACCGTATCAAGCTTTGTGCCAGTTGTGAAGTAGCCATAGATGCTATTTATACCGATGGTGATTTTGCAAATGAGTTTACCCGTACAGCCAGCCGTCTTACCGAAATGGGTTCGGAAGAATATTTAACCTTGCCGCATCTGACACTGGATAAAGATACTACGGATACAGGAAAAGATATTAAATAAAGCTGAATTTTGTTAAAATAACTAAATCTGTTTTTGTGATAAATTTTTGTGTCTGTACGCAAAAATTTAATATATTTAACATAATGGAAAAAATATGACTATCGAACGCACATTATCTATTGTTAAACCGGATGCCGTGGCTAAAAATGTTATCGGACAGATTTATAGCCGCTTTGAAAGCAATGGTTTGAAAATTATTGCTGCTAAAATGAAACATCTTTCTAAAGCCGAAGCAGAAGGCTTTTATGCTGTACATAAGGAACGGCCTTTTTTTGCTGATCTGGTTAATTTCATGATCAGTGGCCCTGTGATGATTCAAGTACTGGAAGGTGAAGGCGCAGTGGCAAAAAACCGTGAATTGATGGGTGCTACCAATCCTAAAGAAGCTGCTGCCGGTACCATCCGCGCTGATTTTGCCGATTCAATTGATGCCAATGCAGTACATGGTTCAGACAGTCTGGAAAATGCTGCTACTGAAATTGCATATTTCTTTGCTGCTGAAGAAGTATGCGCGCGCTAAGACTGTAGATAAGTTTATAGAATTAGTCCACCTGAAAACAGGTGGACTAATTTATAATTAACATGCAAATGCGAGAAACGAAAAGTATAGCAGGAATTTGTACGTCGATATTTAAATCTTGACGAATATGTTATTTGCGATGCATGGCATAGGCGAAACAGATTCTGAAGTTTAGCCACATGGTGACAGTTTTGATAAAATTGGCACACATATTTTCTATTTTAATACTTAAGCTGATTGGGAAGTTGAATGGAGTGGTTCTATTTTAGCTCTGGGTGGCAAAAACAGCGAAAACCAATCATGATATAAAACAGATTTTGAAACTATAGAAAGCTTTTGATATACGCAATAATAGTAGTTTTTATTAAAAAATACGGTTGATGGCTGGCATGCCACCGAAGTTTTAACTTGCCTGCCCAATCATTGCCGGTACCTGTTTAACGTCATTGTACAAAAGAAGAAAACTGAGAAAACATTGAAAAAATTATGGCATTGCCTGTCTGGTAGAAATTAAATAATTGTATAAATTGTTGAATAAATTTGAATTATCAGCATAATGACTTGACTGAATACTAATTGTTACCGCCTTTTCCCAATTTTATTGTAATACCCTGATGAAAACCAATTTGCTAAATTTTGATTTACCCGGTTTAACTGCCCATTTTGCCCAGATGGGGGAAAAGCCTTTTCGTGCCAGACAAGTTATGCGCTGGATGCACCTTGGGGGCGTGGCCGACTTTTCTGACATGACTGATCTGGCCAAATCCTTGCGTCACAAATTACTGGATAATGCCGAAGTAAAAGTGCCGGATTTACTGTTTGAGCAAAAATCTGTTGATGGTACATGCAAATGGTTACTGGATGTTGGCACCGGTAATGGTGTGGAAACGGTTTTCATTCCGGAAGATACACGCGGAACTTTATGTATTTCTTCACAGATAGGTTGTGCATTGGAGTGTCTGTTCTGTTCTACTGGAAGACAGGGATTTAACCGTAATCTGACTACTGCAGAAATTATTGGTCAGTTGTGGTGGGCGAATAGAGCGCTTGGTGTAACGCCCAAAGATGAAAGAGTCATTTCCAATGTAGTCATGATGGGAATGGGCGAGCCTTTAGCCAATTTTGATAACGTGGTAACTGCATTGAGTATCATGCTCGATGACCATGGCTATGGTCTATCGCGTCGTCGTGTAACAGTATCTACTTCAGGCATGGTGCCACAAATGGATCGCTTGAAAGAAGTGATGCCGGTGGCTCTGGCCATTTCGTTACATGCATCTAATGACAAGGTGCGTGACCAGCTTATTCCATTGAATAAAAAGTATCCACTTAGCCAGCTAATGGCTGCCTGTCAGCGTTATCTGGTTAAGGCACCACGCGATTTCATTACTTTTGAGTATATTATGCTCAAGGATGTCAATGATGCCCCGGAGCATGCACGCGAATTGATAGAGCTGGTTAAGGATGTACCGTGTAAATTTAATCTGATTCCGTTTAATCCATTTACCAATTCAGGTTTTGAGCGTTCGACAAATGAACGTATTCGTGTATTTCGTGAAATATTGCAGGAAGCCGGTTTTGTTGTTACGGTTAGAAAAACTCGTGGCGATGATATTGATGCAGCATGTGGTCAGCTAGCCGGAAAAGTGAAAGACAAAACACGTCGTCAGCAAAAATGGCAACTTGTACAGGGGTGATTTGATGAAAAAGATAGGATTAACTTTATTGTTTGCACTGATATTATCTGCTTGTGCGAATCAGGGCATGAATAAGAAACCAACTGCTGCTCAGCGAGCCCGTGAAATTGCACAAATTAAAACTCAACTGGCGATTGAGTATATGAGAACTCAAAATTATCGACAGGCTGTAGAGGCTATTGATGAAGCATTAAAAAGCAATAGCAGTTCGTTTAATGCCTGGCTGATACGAGCGCAGATATGGCAATATTTAAAGGAACCGGCCAAAGCCGAAGAAAGCTTTCGGCGCGCACTGTCGATAGCTCCAAATAGTGCTGAAGTAAACAATAATTATGGCTGGTTCTTATGTGATGCTTTAAAGAAGCCTGATGCCTCAATAGCTTATTTTGATAAGGCTTTGACAGATCCAACGTATCCTACACCCGAAATTGCCCAGTTTAATAAAGGTATTTGCACTAGCCGCATGGGGCAATATCAGCTGGCTAATAGTTATTTTGAGCGCGCGCTGGCTGCTAACCCGAATTTTATTGCTGCAAAAAAAGAAATGGCTCGTAATAATCTACAGTCAGGCAGCACATCAGAAGCAAATTATCTGTTCAGGCAGTATCAAAGCCAGATAAACAAATTATCTGCCGATGATTTATTGCTGGGTTGGAGAATTGAAAGGTCGTTGGGTAATGTGCAGGCTGCCTATGAATATGAGGCTCAACTGCGTAATAATTTCCCTTATTCTGCTGAATTAGAGCAGGTTTCTACAGGAAAATTCTGATGAATGAGCAAACCAAAAATCCCGAATCCGCCCCAAATGCCGCAGTCACTCTGGGAACAATACTTGCACAGGCACGAAAGCAGAAAGGCTTGTCTGTCGGAGAGGTTGCTGAGCGCTTGAAATTACCGGCCAGACAGATTGAGGCGATGGAGAGTGGCAGTTATAAAGGTTTGCCCGAAGCTGTATTTATTAAAGGTTTTCTGAGTTCATATGCCCGTTTGCTTGAACTGGATGAGAAAGAGCTAAAGCAGTATTTACAACAGATTTTTCCATCTGGTAATGGTCATTCAGCTTCGGATAATTATAAAGTAGCATCTACTGAGCTGGATTTTCAGGACAGGCCGCTACGTCGTCATTTTCCACACTGGCTGGTTGTTGTGCTGGTAGTTATTTTAATTGGTATTGTGGTGTATGCGTGGCAAAGTAAATCCGCATCAGAAAATGCCAGACAGACAGCTACATCCAGTCAGGAAGTATCTGTACAGGCAGCTTCTATTGGCGATGTTGCTGCCAGCAATATTCGTGTCGTACCAATGACAGCCAGTGAACAAACCAACACGCAAGCTGCTTATGCGAGTACTAATGCCAGCCATGCTAATGGCGCTAGTACTGGCATGGCAGCAGCTTCTCAACCTGTTGTAACAGGTGCAGAAGCACTGGTTATTAAACTGGAAAACAGAACATGGCTACAGGTAAGTGACAAAAGTGGCAAGGTATTAATCAGCCAGGTTGTCGACGCTGGAAGCACACATCAGTTTAGTGGTGGTGCACCGTATAAGGTTATTCTGGGTTATACGCTGGGTGCCAGTATCCAGTTTGCTGGCAAAGATGTTGCTATCCCACAAAATAAAAAAAGAACTGCTGCAATAACGGTAGGTGGAAATTAAAATGACGTTGGCTGGAGTACGCAGGAAAACACACCAGGTAAAAATTGATCATACCGTAATTGGTTCTGACGCACCGGTACTGGTGCAGTCGATGACCAATACCGATACTGCTGATGCTGAACAGACTGCCAGTCAGGTTAAAGCTCTGGCCGATGCCGGTTCCGAGCTGGTGCGGATCACGGTAAATTCACCTCAGGCTGCTGCCAAAGTATTTGAAATTCGCCAGCGTCTTAATGATATGGGCTGTAATGTTCCTTTAGTAGGGGATTTTCATTTTAATGGTGATCGACTGCTAAAGGATTATCCGGATTGTGCGCGTGCGTTGTCCAAATACCGGATTAATCCCGGTAATGTGGGGAAAGGTGTGAAAGGTGATGAAAAATTTGCCTTTATGATTCACACCGCAGCTGAGCATGATAAAGCTGTCCGGATTGGCGTAAACTGGGGCTCTCTGGACCAGACACTGGCCAAACGCATGATGGACAGCAATCTGGCGTTATCAGCACCACAACCAGCTGAAGCAGTAATGAAAGAAGCATTAATTGTTTCTGCACTGGAATCAGCACAGAAAGCTGAAGATCTGGGTTTACCGGCTAACCGAATCATTTTGTCGTGCAAAGTATCAAATGTGCAGGATTTGATTGAGGTTTATCATAATCTGGCTGCGCGTTGTCTGTATCCATTGCATCTTGGCCTAACGGAAGCCGGCATGGGCAGTAAAGGTATAGTGGCTTCTACGGCGGCTCTGGCTATTTTATTACAGCAGGGCATAGGTGATACTATTCGGGTATCACTTACACCAGAACCGGGTAGCGCACGAACACAGGAAGTGGTTGTGGCTCAGGAAATTCTGCAAACCATGGGATTGCGTTCCTTTACACCCATGGTAACGGCCTGTCCTGGCTGCGGACGTACTACCAGTACGGTATTTCAGGAGCTGGCGCGTGATATACAGCAGTATTTGCGTGAGAAAATGCCAGTCTGGCGGCTACAATATCCGGGGGTTGAAAATCTGAATGTGGCCGTTATGGGCTGTGTGGTTAATGGCCCGGGTGAAAGCAAACTTGCTGATATCGGTATTTCTTTGCCGGGTACAGGGGAAACTCCGGTGGCTCCCGTATATATAGATGGTGAACGGAAAACCACTTTAAAAGGGGAGCACATGGCCGAAGAATTTCTGGCATTGGTGGAAGAATATATACATACCAATTATGGTGAGCAGGGTAAAAAACGGGTAACGGCAAAAGTCATTCCGATTACAGCTTTATAATAAATATTACTGTTATGGCGATTAATCGCTGTACAGTTTCATATGGATAAAAATTTAATTAATATGGGTCAGAAAATCCAGGCCGTTAAAGGCATGAATGATTTGTTACCAGTGGCGCAGAAAGATTTCAAACTGACATCTGCGCTCTGGCAGGCATTTGAAGATGTGGTCGTTGCATGGACGCGTAGTTTTGGCTATAGCCAGATTCGTACACCGCTTGTGGAGCAAACAGGCCTGTTTGTGCGCTCAATTGGTGAAGAGACTGATGTGGTTGGCAAAGAGATGTATACCTTTGCCGATTCCAACGATAAATTAAGTCTCAGTTTGCGGCCGGAAGGCACGGCATCCTGTTTGCGTGCAGTGGTTGAGCATAATTTACTTTATAATAATCCGCAGAAATTATGGTATATGGGGCCAATGTTCCGGCGGGAACGGCCACAAAAGGGGCGTTATCGCCAGTTTCATCAGGTAGGTATTGAAGCACTTGGCTTTAATGGGCCGGATGTGGATGCCGAGCTGATTGCCATGAGTGCCAATCTGTGGGAGCGACTGGGTATTCGTGAGCATCTGACCCTGGAACTGAATACGCTGGGTAATCAGCAGGAGCGGGCTGCTCACCGTACGGCGCTGATTGCGTATCTGCAACAGCATGAAGCGATACTGGACGAAGACAGCCGGCGTCGTATGCATACCAACCCACTACGGGTACTGGATACCAAAAATCCTGACTTGCAGGCAATGGCCAATGCTGCACCACGTCTGACAGATTATCTGGGTAGCGAATCTCTGGCACACTATAATGCGCTGAAAAGCATGCTGGATGGCCTCGGTATTAGCTATGTAGAAAATCCGCGTCTGGTACGTGGTCTGGATTACTATAATCTGACGGTATTTGAGTGGACAACTGATAAACTCGGGGCGCAGGCTACTGTGTGCGGGGGAGGCCGTTATAACGGGCTGATTGAAGAGTTAGGCGGTAAACCTGCACCAGCTATTGGTTTTGCTCTGGGTATTGAGCGTTTATTATTGCTGGTACAGGAATTCGGGCAGCTTGCGGTTAACAATGCACCTGATGTGTATGTTTTACATCAGGGCGAAGGCAGTAGTCTGGCGGCCATGCAGCATACTGCTTTACTGCGTGCTCAAGGGCTGAATGTTTACCTGCATTGCGGTGAACAGAGCCTGAAAGCGCAATTAAAGAAAGCCGATGTCAGCGGTGCGGCAATTGCTGTTATCGTGGCACAGGAAGAGCAGTTAACCAATACGCTGACTATTAAAAATCTGCGTACTCATGAACAACAAACTGTTGCTGCCAGCGCAGCTTTACAGTTAATCCAACAATGGAAGAATACATAATGGTTGTACATATTCAGGATGAACAGGAAGTTGCGAATTTCAAATATTTTTGGCATCGCTGGGGGCGCTGGATTTTTGCGGTTCTGGTTGTTCTGGCTCTTGCCTATCTGGGCTATGTGCTCTATCAGAGCCATATACGCAGCAATAATGAAAAAGCAGCGGAGGTATTTAATACATTTGTGACTCAGGCAGGTGCCAATAATATAGCTGAGAGTAAAAAAGCGCTGATGCAATTGCAGCAGGAATACCCTGATACCATGAATGCCACTCAGGCTACATTAATGATGGCTGGTTCAGCTTTTGATGATGGCAAGTATGATGAGGCAATCCGTCACTTGCAGTGGGTCAAAGGCAAACAGCATGATGATTTACTGCAAACAATCGTCGCTCAGCGGCTGGCTACCGTTTATTTACAACAAGGTAAATATAGTGATGCTTTACAGGCACTGGACATACAGGTAACCAGTCAGTTTAAGCCGGTTTTGCTGGAAACCAGAGGCGATATTTTACAGGCTCAGAAGAAAAATGCCGAGGCGGTTGCTGCCTACCAGCAGGCATTAAATCTGTTATCAAAAGATTCAGTACAACGTGAAGTACTTCAGATGAAAATCAGTAGTTTGAGTTAATCTGTTTAATCAAACCTGAAATTTCGGCCAGATTAATCCGGCAGGAATTTCAGGTTTATCGTTGTACTGAAAGAGCTTGCCACTGGCAGGCTGTTGCTGTTTTACAGCAAGGCAAAATTATCTGAAAGAATCAATATGAAACCAACGATTGTTCTGGTTGGTCGCCCGAATGTAGGCAAATCAACATTATTTAACCGTTTGACCCGCACCAAGGATGCACTGGTTGCTGATTTACCCGGTTTGACTCGAGACCGTCATTATGGCCATGGCCGGGTAGGGACTAAACCTTATCTGGTGGTGGATACCGGAGGCTTTGAGCCGGTAGTAGACAGCGGTATCCTGTATGAAATGGCTCGACATACGCTACAGGCTATTGATGAGGCTGATGCGGTTATTTTTCTGGTAGATGGACGTACCGGTTTAACACCGCAAGACCAGATTATTGCTAATCGTCTGCGCCAGAGTACCCGTCCGGTGTATCTGGCCGTTAATAAAGGTGAGGGTGGTAACCGGCCTGTTCTGGCTGCTGAATTTTATGAACTGAGTCTTGGTGAACCGGTGGTTATCTCTGGTGCGCATGGTGACGGCGTTTATGAACTGATAGAAACAGTGCTGGAAACATTTCCTGATAAAGAAGAGGAAGCTGAAAGCCATCATCCGGTTTTTGCAGTTATTGGCCGGCCGAATGTGGGTAAATCAACCCTCGTGAATGCCATACTGGGCGAGGAACGGGTCATTGCTTTTGATATGGCCGGTACTACCCGCGATTCGATTCATATTGATTTTGAGCGTGGTGATAAACCGTTTACCATTATTGATACCGCCGGTGTACGCCGCCGCGGCAAGGTTGATGATGCAATAGAAAAATTTTCCGTGATTAAGGCAATGCAGGCAATCGAGGCCGCTAATGTAGCTGTGCTGGTGCTGGATGCCCAGCAGGACATAGCTGATCAGGATGCCACCATTGCCGGCTTTGCTTTAGAGGCAGGCCGTGCGCTGGTGGTGGCGGTTAATAAATGGGATGGACTGAGTGATGAGCGCAAGCAGCAGGTAAAAAGGGATATTGCGCGTAAACTGTATTTTCTGGATTTTGCTAAATTCCATTTTATTTCCGCGTTGAAAGAAAAAGGAATTGACGGGCTGTTCAGCTCGATTCAGGCTGCTTACGATGCGGCAATGATTAAATTATCAACGCCAAAAATAACCCGTGTGCTACAAAGTGCGCTGGAGCGGCAGCAACCTCCCCGTGCCGGACTGATTCGCCCCAAGATGCGTTATGCCCATCAGGGAGGCATGAATCCGCCAGTCATTGTTATACATGGTAATGCCTTGCAACATATCAGTGATGCTTATACCCGTTATCTGACACAAACCTTTCGCAAAGCATTTCATTTGCAGGGAACACCTTTACGTATTCAATATAATGTAAATAAAAATCCCTATGAAGAAAAAGATGGTAAACCAGCGCAACCTTTGCGTCGGGTTAAGCTAAGTAACCGTATTGCCAAGCGTGAGCAGGTTAAACAATCGAAAAAGCAGGTAAAGCGTAAAAATAAAGTCAGTTCGAAGAAAACAAACGCGCTGTAATGTGATAGCATTGACTTCGCTTTTCTAATCGCTGTACGCGGGTGCAGCTTAGCGACAACATAATCAAAAAAACGGAGTATCCACATGAGCGCCAAAGGACAAATGTTACAAGATCCTTTCTTGAATGCACTGCGGAAAGAGTACGTGCCAGTATCAATTTATCTGGTTAACGGTATCAAACTACAAGGTCAGGTGGAATCATTTGACCAGTATGTTGTGTTATTGCGTAACACTTCAGTAACACAAATGGTGTATAAACATGCAATTTCTACGATTGTGCCTGCACGAGCAGTAAGTTTGCAGCACGAGCAGAAACCTGCATCAGCAGAGTAATTCAGTTATTCTGTTAAAGCAAAAAACCGTGGGCAACCACGGTTTTTTGCTAATGGGTCATCGATTTGGAAAACAGATTAATAACCACCACGCCAACCAGTATCAGGCCAATACCGAAAATGGCAGGCATATCCAGCTTTTGCCCGAATTTAAGCCAAGCTATTACGGAGACACAAACAATGCCTACGCCAGACCATACCGCATAGGCAATGCCTACTGGCATGGTTTTCAGAGTTTGTGCCAGACAATAGAATGAGATTATATAGCCCATAATCGAACAGATGCTGGGCATGAGCCGGGTAAAGCCATTACTCAGCTTGAGCATACTGGTTGCAAATATTTCCGCCAGTATGGCTACTGCTAGAAAAAGCCATTGATTCATAGTTATCCTTTTTTGCTGCTTCTGCGCTTAAGCATGGCAGAACATAGCCGGAAAAGCTACTGTTCAGTCATATTGTCTATAGCGCGCTGTAGTGTGGTTTAGTCATTTGGGTTATCTGGCTGAGATATCGACAGTGTTGCCCGATGATAGAAAATTTGATTATCAGCACCAACACAATGGATTGCTGATAATTTCATTTCTGTTCTGCCATTTTTTACCAAAGAAAAAGCGGATTTATACCAGAATCCGCTTTGATACTGAACTGTTTTTGATGAGCCGTTGGCGCAATCAGTTGTAAACTATTATATTCAGGCTGGTTGCTTATGCTTCGTCTTCAACGCCGTAGTATTTGGTACCGATTTTAATCGTTTCTCTGCCTTGCTCACGACGCCATGCATTGGTATCACGTAAAGAGTAGGCACAGCCGCAATACTCTTGCTGATAAAACTGCTCACGTTTGCTGATTTCAATCATGCGCTGGCTGCCACCGCCTTTACGCCAGTTATAGTCCCAGTAAGTAAGGTCGGGATATTTTTCTGCTGCGCGTTTGCCGCAGTCGTTAATCTGCTGCATATTTTTCCAGCGGGAAATACCTAATGAACTGGTAATAACCGGAAAGCCGTTTTCATGCGCATATAAAGCAGTGCGTTCGAAGCGCATATCAAAGCACATGGTACAGCGGATACCACGCTCAGGTTCATACTCCATACCCTTGGCACGTTCAAACCAATTATCCATATCATAATCAGCATCGATAAAGGGAATATTGAATTTTTCGGCAAAGGCCTTGTTTTCATCCTTGCGAATTTCGTATTCCTTTTTCGGATGAATGTTGGGATTATAAAAATAAATGGTGTAATCAATACCGGCGGCCAGCATGGCTTCCATTACCTCACCGGAGCAGGGGGCGCAGCATGAGTGTAGCAATACCTTATTTGCGCCATTGGGAGGAGTTAATTTGGGGCGTTGTACCGCTGTGGTGACTGGTTGTGGATTCATTGATGTGATTTCCTGTTATTTGATATTTTTCTGAAGAGATTTTAACAAAGCTGCCAGCACAACAACATAGCCGGAAAGAAAAAAAGCGTTCAGATATCTGAACGCTTGTACTAGAGGGCTGTTTTACAGCACAGCTAATGCCTGCTCATAATCTGGCTCAGTGGTGATTTCAGCCACTAGCTGGCTATGTAATACCTGATTGTTTTCATCCAGCACAATGACAGCGCGGGCACATAAGCCAGCCAAAGGGCCATTGCTGAGCTTAACGCCGTATTGATCCTGAAATTCAGGATGGCGGAATGTAGATAAAGTTTTTACCTGATCCAGCCCTTCAGCACCACAAAAACGTGCCTGAGCAAAAGGTAAATCAGCAGAAATACACAATACAACTGTATTGGACAGCTTGGCTGCGGCTGCATTGAAATGGCGTACTGACGCAGCACAAACACCTGTATCTACGCTGGGGAAAATATTCAGCACTTTGCGTTTGCCGGCGAAGTCTGCAAGTGATACTTCATTCAGGCTGGCATCGGTAAGGCTGAATGCCGGTGCGGTGCTGCCTGCTTGTGGAAACTGGCCGCTTACTTCTACGGGTGTACCTTGCAGGGTAACTGTACTCATGATTGTATCCTTTGATGTTTAATCTGGTTAATGAGGTGTAGGCTTATTGTGGGGGATTGGTGGGTAACTGTCAAAGTTTATCTATGCTGATTACAGTTGTTAAAACACCGGCGCATAAGCAAAGTTAATTAATGCAATTAGCCAGTAAGCATTGCCGTTACAGATATTGCTGTATTCAGGCTGAATGCAAATTGGCTATCAAGAAAAATCTTTAGATAGAAGCTCAGCGCCGTACAAAATGCTGCAAATCATAAGCAATATTGTTTTTACTGCTGATATGACTGCTGCTTTCTGTTTGCCGCCATTCATTGGCGTCAATTACTGGAAAAAAGGTGTCACCCATAACGCTCACATGAATTCTGGTTAAGCGTAAATCTGTGGCCATCGGCATCGCCTGAGCGTAAATTTGCGCTCCGCCCATAATGATGATTTCCGGACAATCCGCCAGTTGCTGAATTGCCTCTTCGATACTGTGACACAAAATAGCCCCGTTGAATTGCTGCTCTTGCTGCCGGCTGATAACATAGTTTGGCCGCCCCGGCAGCGGTTTCTTCGGCAGTGATTCCCAGGTTTTGCGCCCCATCACCACGGGCTTCCCCATGGTGTAATTTTTAAAAAATTCAAAATCTTCAGGTACGTGCCAAGGAATACGGTTGTTTTCACCGATACAGTTGTTATCAGCCAATGCGGCAACTAAGGTAATTTTGTTGTGTTTATTCATACTGCTACAGGGGCTTTAATATGGGCATCCGGATGATAATCAGAAAGTGTAAAATTTTCAAACTGGAAAGAAAACAGGTCTTTAATCTCGGGATTAAGGTGCATTTGCGGCAGCTTTTTCGGGCTGCGGCTTAATTGCAGCTTCGCCTGTTCGAAGTGATTGCTGTACAGATGAGCATCACCCAGTGTATGAATAAATTCACCTACTTTTAAATCACATACCTGAGCAATCATCATTGTCAGCAAAGCATAGCTGGCAATATTAAATGGTACGCCCAGAAAAATATCCGCACTACGCTGATAAAGCTGGCACGACAGTTTGCCTTCGGCGACATAAAACTGAAACAGCGCATGGCAGGGAGGCAAGGCCATTTCGTCTACTAAAGCCGGATTCCACGCAGAAACAATCAGGCGGCGGCTATCTGGATTGGTTTTAATCTGTTGCAGCAGATTGCTTATCTGGTCGATATGGCGGCCATCCGGCGCAGGCCAGCTACGCCACTGATAACCATATACCGGGCCCAGATTGCCATCGGCATCAGCCCATTCATCCCAGATGGAAACATTGTGCTCATGCAAGTAGCGGATATTGGTATCCCCACGTAAAAACCACAGTAATTCGTAAATAATGGAGCGTAAGTGCAGCTTTTTGGTGGTGAGTACAGGAAAGCCATCAGCCAGATTAAAGCGCATCTGATAGCCGAATACCGAGCGGGTACCGGTGCCGGTACGGTCTGCCTTATCTACACCGTGGTCGAGCACGTGTTGCATTAAATCAAGATACTGTTGCATGCGGATTATCCAATACAAAATAGGGCAATTGTAGCTTAAATTGATACAGACTGGCTGATGCTGCTGTTTTTCACCGCCTGCCATGCTGCGGTAATCAGGCTGGCATTGTTATTTTTTAACAATGCAGCGTCGGATAACATGCGCCGCCACTGGCGTGCACCATGCAGCCCGTGCATCAGCCCCAGATAATGCCGTGCCATATGGCGTAAAGAATGATCTGGCTCAGCCAGTTGCTGCTGCGTATAGTCGATTAACTGCTCAACCAGCGCCTCATATTCAACGGCAGGCTGCCTGCTGCCATAAAATTCAGCATCCCAACTGCGCATCAGCATCGGATTATGATAAGCCTCGCGCCCAACCATCACACCATCCACATATTGCAGATGCTGGCTGATTTGTTCATTGGTGGTAACGCCACCATTAAGAATAATTTCCAGATCAGGAAATTCCTGTTTCAGACGATAAACGTAATCATAACGCAGCGGCGGAATATCACGATTATCTTTGGGAGATAAACCCTCCAGCCATGCATTGCGCGCATGCACAATAAAAATACGGCAGGCTGTTTGCTCGCGTAATGTACCAACAAAATCGGCCAGCGGCTGGTAGGCTGTTTCTTTATCCAGTCCAATACGGTGCTTGATGGTTACCGGAATGGATACAGCATCCTGCATCGCATTCAGACATTGCGCTACCAGCGCAACTTCGCGCATCAGACAGGCACCAAAGGCACCTTGCTGTACCCGCGGGCTGGGGCAGCCACAGTTCAGATTGATTTCATTGTAAGCATAACCGGCGGCAATTTTTGCTGCCTGCGCCAAAGCTGCGGGGTCACTGCCGCCTAGCTGCAAGGCAACAGGCTGCTCCTGCGGGTGATAAGCCAGTAATTTATCGCTATTACCATGAATGATTGCATTGGCATTAATCATTTCCGTATACAGCCATGCGTTTCTGGAAATCAGTCTGGCCATATAGCGGTAGTGCCTGTCTGTCCAGTCCAGCATGGGCGCCACAGACAAGGTTCTTTTCGGCTGAGGGCTGTTATCAGGCTGACAACCACTACCTTGCACAGAATCATCTGTACTGCTTAACTGTTTACTTTCTTGCATAATCCAGCATTCTTAAAACATCAGTGAAATCAAGCTGAGCCAGAAACTCAGCTCAGCCATTCCCCCGTATTCATTTTCTCATAAAGCTAGATTATACATGGCTTAACTAAGCAGCTTACCTTTACTGCATGCTAAAAATGAATCTTTGCATCAATCTCTAATTATTTAAGTAGTTTAACGCAGCGGCATTTCAGACTTAATCAACCTGATTTGTTTCCCTTGCTGTTTTTTCTTGAAATGATTTTGCAGCCATAATTTATGCTGTAATTTACACTGCGGGCCTAAATAAATATTATCAATATGATTTTCTACATTAGTGTATTCAACATACAAACTATTAGCAGACTGGTAATCCTGTGGTTCTACAATATTTTCGTCACCAATATGAGTAATATAAATCATGCGGCATTCGTCTTCGTCTTCAAAGGCGGCATGTTTTATCAGACAGGAAATGGGTAATACGGCCAAACTAAGCAATTGCTCCAGATTGGGTATCTTTTGCAATTCTTTATCTTCTAAAAGCTCTTCCATTAATTTTTTTATTTCTTTTAGCTGTTTGCGAATAATTTTTATTTTTTCCTCTTCGTTTAATGCATCAATATATCTTTCCCATTCATCGTCTATGGCAGCAGTTTCTTTTTTTTCGTCGCACATTTCCAGATAAAACGATTGCTTATTGCGTTTGGCTAGAGACATATATTCAGTTTTTGGGTCAAAATACAGGCAACGATATAATGGTAAAAAATGGAGGCTATAATCATTATTATTTTCAATTTTATCTGAGTTGGTTTTCAATTCATCAAATTGATATGAAGGAAAAGAAGAATTATTTTTCATTTCAATTTTTTTATTATTAATACTACGCTCTGTATCCCATCCAAAAAATGACTGATTAAAAGCAATACTTACGCCGGAACCTAAGATATTATCTTCATTGCCGTATAAACGGAACTGGTTTAAAGAATTATGATTAAACGAAAAACTGGCTAAAAAACTTTTGATCTCATTATCCGAATTATTAGTGATATTCAGCCAGTTGGTTAATACCTGATTTTCACTGGGGTCATTCATAAAATCTACGATATTCAGCCGGAATTTACTGGGATTTTTTCCTTTAAGCAGATTAAACAAGACTACTGGCTTGGTATAATGGGCAACGCGCCGTTCTGGCTCTTTTGCTTCTGTGTCATTATTTGATGAATTATCTATATTGAAAGAAACTAATAATGTTTTTTTTATATCATTTGCTAACGTACAAATATTTTTAATATTAGCAAGAATTGATTCTTTTAAATTCTCTTTATTTAAAATAAAGTTTGGATTAATATCAATTAGTTCTGATATTACTCTGGCTGAAACATAAATATAAGACGTAGAACTGCAATATTTGATTTTATTATAATAATCTCGGGCTTTATTGCTGTCGTTTTTATGAAAAAAATAAATATTAGCTAGCTGGGACTGAGCTGTAGAATAAGCTTCCTGATAGTCACTTTCTAAAATATTTGAATAAGACTCAATGGCTTTAACCAAATTATTTTTCTTATACTCATAAATAAAACCCAAATTAAATTGAGCTCGAGCATAAGCTTCAGGACTGTCCTCTCTGATGATATTTATCCAGCAGGCTTCAGCCTTATCATAATCGTGTTTTTTATTATAGTAAAAAAATCCTAAATTAAACTGGGCATTAGCATAATTATCAGGATGGTCTTCTCTGGTGATATTTGAGTAACAGGCTTCGGCTTTAGCATAGTCGGGTTTTATATCAGTATATAAAAATCCTAAATTAAGTTGAGCTGTAGTAAAACTATCAAGATAGTCTTCTCTGGTGATATTTAAGTAACAGACTTCAGCCTTATCATAATCGTGTTTTATTTCATGATAAAGAAGTCCTAAACATAATTGAGCACGAGCATAGATTTCAGAACCATCTTTTCTTGTGATGTTTGAATAACAGACTTTAGCCTTATCGTAATCATGTTTTCTTCCATCATAAAGGAGTCCTAAACATAATTGCGCACGAGCATAGATTTCAGAACCATCTTTTCTTGTGATGTTTGAGAAACAGGCTTCAGCCTGATCATAATCGTGCTTTATATCAGCATATAGAAATCCTAATTTAAATTGAGCTTTAACATAAATCTTAGGGCTGTCTTCTTTGGTAATATTTGAGTAATGGACTTCAGCCTGATCATAATTGTGTTTTATATATTTTTTATTAGTATAGAGAAGTCCTAATTTAAGTTGAGCTTGTGCATAAATTTCAGTGCTGTCTTCTCTGGAGATATTTAAGTAACAGGCTTCAGCCTTATCGTAATCGCCTTTTATTTCATCAAAAAGAAGTCCTAAATTTAATTGGGCATTAGCATAAACTTCAGGGCAATCTTCTCTGGTGATGTTTAAATAATAAGCTTCAGCCTGATCATAATTGTATTTTACATTATCGTAGATCAATCCTAATTCAAATTGGGCATCTGCATATGTTTCATTCCCATCATTACGTGTAATTTGACTGAGTTTCTTAATCAACGCATCAATATCATTATTTTCCATTACTAATCCTGTTTTAGCTGGTTTCAGGTTTTTGTAACTGAACTTTAAGTTTGCTGCCTAAAATAAAATTATCTTGTTTAAATTTAACGAATAATTATATTTAAAAACCGTCTTAAATAAAACTGTATATGACTATTGTTGAGGTAGCAGGTTTAATATTGCCTGAGATAAAACACTGTAGCGTGGCGATTACTAATGTGTAGTTATATGCATAAATATCTGTTTAAGTTAATTAATTGTGTGATTTGCTTATTTTGCAATGATATTTGTAATTAGCTGCAAAAGTGGGCTTTAGCCATTGCAGGCGCATGATTGTCTCTCTATGATAAGTTTTTGAAGGATAAGAATTTAGCAGTAGTTTAATTTAATGCTGTTGTAAACAGTAAACAAACAGAATGGAGATGGTTATGAGTGACAATGGATTCGTTGATAAAGCCAAAGGCGAAGTAAAAGAAAATGTTGGTAAGGTAGTTGGTGATACTAAAACTCAGTCTGAAGGTATGGTAGACAAGGCTGTTGGTGGTGTAAAAGACGCCGTTCACGATGTCTCTAATGCGATAGATGGCGCTGTTGATTCGATTAAGAAAAAATTTCAGGATTAATATCTGAAATGATAAATAAGCCGCTCAACAAGAGCGGCTTATTGGTGATGGGCTTAAATATTTTAATTGATGGTTTATTATTAATTTATTTCTGCTCCTCCAGATCTAATCCTTTTATTAAATCTGGATATTGATTAATGATCTTTTCAGTGGCATCAATAACAATTCGATTACGATACAGGATTAAGCTGAAAAAAATCAGATTGATTCCAATTATAATACCAAAAGCATAATAAAATATTGCCGAACCGATACTTGAACTCAAAATAAATAGTATTAGTAATAGCAATATGGGCAGAATGTATATAAAAATAATTGACCGTGCTGTGCTGTTCATAAGTCTTCTTAGCTGCAATTTATTTTTCTTGCTTTGTTTTTTAGTGAAAATGGATCATAATAATAATAATTTAAATCGTTTTTATTCCATATAACTCGTCTGAGGCCTTTATGGTGAACTCCTTGTACAACATAAAGATTGAATAAAAGCTCTATATCATCACTATAATTTTCTTCCCAAAAATCTATTTGGCTTAAATCCAGATACTTTAAATAAGGTACAGTCAGTAATGCCAGCTTTCTTTCCATGGGGCTGGCATTTTTATCATTAAGCTCTTTTCTGGTTGTGATTAAGTACTCTGCAATTTTTTTCATATCGTCTTCAGACGGAATAAATTGTTATGAGAAAAATTCATGAATACAACTCATAGGAAATAGAAATATTAAAGATTTGATCATTGAAATAATATCCATTTTCGAATTTACGTTTAGATAGATATTGATTTATGTTTACGTGATTTAACTTTAAGGTAATAGGTTATTTTTTGTCAAAGATTATATTGATTTAGAGTGTGGTTTATTTTGAAATTTTTATGCATTAATTAACAGATTGCCAATCACACTCGCGGCTACGAATGCAAACAGATAAATGGCAATCTGATTGGTAGAAATGGCTATTTTAGTGGCCAATAAGTTCAGTAGTAAAAGGATAAACGCTTGTTTATGGTGCTGCTGATTCAGTTAAGCAGTACGCTGTGTACGGGATAATATCAATATCTGGTGCTTAGGCGTACTTGGGTTTGGTTTTTATGCTGCTGCAATCTATCTGCAAGGCAAACCGGCGGGCAGGGAAGATGCTAAGTTTAAAGAGGCATTTTGTTGGCTGGCCTGAAACGTACCAGTACCTGCCAGTATCACCATGATTAGAAAAAATAGCATGAAAAATCCTGCTGCCTGACAGCCAGTAGTATGTCTACGCATAGTTGTGCTGTTGAAGCTGGTATCGGGATGGGGGTATCAGTGCATTTTATTGCTTTGGCTCAAAATCTGGTTTATGTGCGTAATGATATTGGCTGTAATCAATCTAGCTGGTGGGTTATCTATGCTGACTTTGTTTATTAGCATAAGAGTAGTGGCTGATTTTATTGGTGAATTATTGATAGAAAATGAGCAATGGCTTTGCTGGATAATTTTGTTTGGATAGTCTGGTTTGATTTTAAGCTGATGTGGCTGCAATAATATTTTATGGCAGGCTGATTTTTATAGATAGGATTGATTGCCAGTTAAATATTAAATTAATGCCGGGTTGTTTAAAGGAAATAGATATTCTGCTTAGAGAGTATATTTTGGTTGTCGGGTCAGGAGGGGTGAACGGGTGGATATTAAGGTTTTACGCTATTTTCTGGCGCTGGCCAGACAGGAAAGTGTGACGGCTGCGGCCGATTATTTGCATATTACTCAGCCAACGCTGTCGCGCCAGCTTATGGAGCTGGAAGAAGAGCTGGGGAGTAAGCTGTTTATCCGTGGCAGCCGGAAAATTATGCTGACTGAAGAAGGTATGCATTTGCGCCAGCGTGCTGAGGAAATTCTTGAGCTGGTGAACAAAACTGAAGCTGAATTTCACCAGTCTGATAAAACGCTTAGTGGTGATATTTATATTGGCTGTGGTGAAACAGACGCTTTAAGGCTGGTAGTGAAGGTGATTAAGGCGATGCAGTTGGATTATCCGCATATTCGTATTCATATTTATAGTGGTAATGCTAATGATGTGACGGAGCGGATTGATAAGGGCTTACTGGATTTCGGGGTGTTGATTGATCCTGCTTATCTGGAGAATTATGAATCTTTGTGTCTGCCGCAGAAGGATAGATGGGGCGTATTGATGAGAAAGGATGATGAGCTGGCTGAGCGTGATTTTATCCGGCCGGAAGATTTATGGAGCCTGCCTCTGATTATGTCGAGACAGAAGTATGTGAGTGACAGTATGGCCAGATGGATAAAAAGGGATTATAACAAGCTTGATGTGGTTGCTACGTATAATCTGATTTTTAATGCGGCGTTGCTGGTGGAACAAAAGGTGGGCTATGCGCTGTGTCTGGACAAGCTGATTAATACTACCGGGGAAAGTGTGTTCTGTTTCAGGCCGCTGGAGCCGCTGCTGGAAGTTGATGTTAATGTTGTCTGGAAAAGATATCAGTTATTTTCGCGGGTTTCTGCTTTGTTTTTACAACGCTTGAAGGCAAGTTTTTGTGTTTAGTGATGGAATCTGCGGTTAGTTTTATGCAAGGCTATACCTGCACTCATAAACTAAGCTTATGGTGCAGGTAAGCAGAGATTTTTTAAACATTAATGATATGTTTTTTTGTTATGCTGTGGTGTTAATGCAGATTTGCCTTGAAGAATGAAACCAGTTTGTCAAATGGAATCAGGTTGACGCGGTCGTACAGATCAACGTGTCCCGCATTTTTGACATAGTAAAGCTCTTTAGGTTCGGCAGCACGGCGGTAAGCATCTTCGCTGAATTCTTTGGAATGGGCTTTATCACCGGTGATAAATAATAATGGCCGCGGAGAGATGGTTTCTATGTCGTTGAAAGGGTAGAAGTTCATGAATTTAGTGTTGCTGGTCAGAGTGGGGTGGGTGGTTAATTCAGGTTGAGAGCCAGCCGGGGTAAATTCGCCACGCGCGGTGCGGTAAAAATCATAAAATTCATGTGCGATTGGGCTGTCTTTGGCGGTAATTTGCCCTTTATTGATGGAACCGCTGGTATATAAAGTTTTACCGCCGGTAAATTCTATGTAACGCTGTTCTGCTGCTTGCTGAAGAATTTGTTTTCTCTGTTGCAAGGTGAGTGAATGATTGAGGCCATTGCGATTCGCGGCACCCATGTCGTACATGCTGACTGTGGCGATGGCTTTGAAACGCGGGTCGATTTTGGCGGCGCTGATGGCAAAACTGCCACTGCCACAAATACCGATTACGCCTATATTGTTGCGGTCTACAAAAGGCTGGGTACCTAAAAAATCGACGGCGGCACTGAAATCCTCGCTGTACATGTCGGGCAATACGGCGTTGCGTGGTTGTCCTTCGCTTTCACCCCAGTATGATAAGTCGATTGCCAGTGTGACAAAGCCCTGTTCGGCCATTTTGGTGGCGTATAAATTGGCGCTTTGTTCTTTTACTGCGCCCATGGGATGGCCGACAATGATAGCCGGGTATTTTGTGTTCGCCGCTAATGTTTTCGGCATAAACAGATTGCCAGTCACTTTCATTTTATACTGATTGAGAAAGCTGACTTTCTGCATGGTTACTTGTTTGCTTTGATAAAAGTTATCTGCGTTGTTTGACATATTGGCTCCAATTGATAGTGGGGGAAACAGTCCGAAAAAACTGAGACATATGGTTATGAAAATTTTCTTTTTGAGATAAAGGCAGATGTTTTGCATGATTTGAAAGTCTCTTTGTTGAATAGGGTGAAGAGTAAGTTATGAAAATTGTTTTGCTGTTGTGCGGGTATATAGTGCAAAGCTGGTTTTGATTAGTACTAGTGCGGCGATAAAAATTAGTGCGGAACTTAAGAAAATTCCCGGTATGCCCTGATGGTCATAGATGAAGCCGCCTATGGCCGCAGCTAAGCCAATGGCAAATTGTATGGCTGCGACAGACAGGCCGCCCATCATTTCGGCTTTGTTGGCCAATGTAATGGCTATCCATGTCGACCAGCCGACAGGCAGAAAACCAAACATGAAACCCCATGCAACAATAAGTGCTGAATCGGTGGCCGGATTGTTGTGGCTGAACAGTAATGTAACGGCCAGAATAAATAAAATGATGTGGCTGATTATCATGGTTGGTTTAAAGTGTTTATGCATTATCCATCCGGCGATAATGGTGCCGGCAAAATTGCCGATGCCGAAAATCAGTAACAGTATGGATAAGGTATTAGCTGGCAGGGCAAGGGTATGTTGCAGAAAAGGTCTTAAGTAGGTGAAGAAAATATGATAGCCGCCATAGCTGAATATGGTGGCCAGCATTCCGGTGGCTACCCATGGCTGTTTTAAGAGTAAGAGCATTTGTTTAAAGTTGCTATCAGCTTGCGCCGGTAGGGCGGGTAAGGAGAGGAATTGCCAGATAAATGCGGTAAGGCCTAAAAGTGCGGTAAGCAGGAAGATGCTTCTCCAGCCGATTAGATTACCCAGATAACTGGCCAATGGCAGGGAAATGATGGTTGCCACGGATACGCCGGCGTAGACGATGCTGAGCGCGCGCGAAATTTCTTTTTCCGGTACCAGTTGTATGGTAACAGCGGATGCTAATGACCAGAAACTGCCGACACATAGCCCTAATATGCAACGTCCGCTAAGCAGTAGAATATAGTTTGGGGCAAAGGCAATTAATGTATTTGCTGCTATTAACATGGCAGACATGATTAATAAAACTGTGCGCCTGTTGGTGGTTTTGGCTACTGATGAAAGGAAGAGGCTGGCTATTACGGCAAAAATACCTACTGCGGTAACAGTTTGCCCTGCCATGCCTTCAGTGATGTGCAGGGATTTGGCTATTGGTGTTAGCAGGCTAATCGGGACAAATTCGGCACTGATGAGGCTGGTAACGCCCATGAATAATGAGAAAACGGCAGACCAGTGTGCTGTTGCTGGTGGCTGATGGGTTTGCTGCTGCATTATTGCTGAATCTCCGTTATCTGGTTTGTGCAATTGATGTGGTATTCGTTTTTTAGAGTCGTGTAGGCATTTACTATGTTTTTTGTGGATGTTTTATTGGCTGATTGATTCTTTCAGGCTGTTTTGAAAAGTATAAGTAGCTAAAATTTCTGTGTAAAATACTTATACTTTATGGTAATTGATGCCCGAAAAGCATGGTTTGATGACTTTTTAAGGATGATATGTACTGAAATTTGCTTGGGGGCGTGAAGTAAATGCTGGCTTTAGATGGCGAAGATAAGTTACTGAAAACATGATAGATGATGCAATCAGCTTGTAGTGGGAAATCAGATTTAGTATGAAAGTATTGCTGTTATTTTTTCTGAAAAATGTGTTTTTTATTGCTGGTGGCGGGAATAAGCTGGGTTTTGGAGCTAGAGGATGCTGAAAAAGAAAAAGCCTTGTGTGAACAAGGCTTTTTGGTTTGCATTAATATGGTGGGTGCGCTGTTATTCCCACTCAATGGTAGCAGGTGGTTTGCCGCTGACATCATAAACCACGCGGTTGATGCCGCGGACTTCGTTGATGATGCGGTTGGAAACGCGGCCGAGTAAATCGTAAGGCAGGTGTGCCCAGTGGGCGGTCATGAAGTCGCTGGTAATGACTGCACGCAGGGCAACTACGTATTCGTAGGTGCGGCCGTCTCCCATGACGCCTACGGATTTTACCGGCAGGAAAACGGCAAATGCCTGACTGGTTTTGTCGTACCAGGATAGGCCATCTTCATCACAGGTATTACGCAATTCTTCGATAAAGATGTGGTCGGCACAGCGCAGTAAGTCGGCATACTCGCGTTTAACTTCGCCCAGAATACGCACGCCCAGACCGGGGCCGGGGAAGGGGTGGCGATATACCATGTCGCGTGGTAGTCCCAGAGCTACGCCTAGTTCGCGCACTTCGTCTTTGAAGAGGTCGCGCAGTGGTTCCAGCAGTTGCAGGTTGAGTGTTTCCGGCAGGCCGCCCACGTTGTGATGGCTTTTGATGGCATGCGCTTTTTTGGTTTTGGCGCCGGCGCTTTCAATAACATCAGGGTAGATGGTGCCTTGTGCCAGCCATTTGGCGTTTTGGCGTTTGCCGGCTTCGCGCTGGAAGACTTCGACAAATTCGGCACCGATGATTTTGCGTTTGCGTTCGGGGTCGGTTTCGCCGGCGAGTTTTTCGAGGAAATCGACAGAAGCATCGACGTGAATTACGTTTACGCCAAGGTTTTTGCCGAACATGTCCATAACCATTTGCGCTTCCTGATAGCGCAACAGGCCATGATCAACGAAAACGCAGGTAAGCTGGTCGCCGATGGCACGGTGAATCAGGGCTGCGGCTACGGATGAATCCACGCCACCGGAAAGACCCAGAATAACTTCATCGGTGCCTACCTGCTCGCGAATTTTGGTAATGGCTTCTTCGATGTAGTTTGGCATTGTCCAGCTTGGTTTGGCCTGACAGATGTCCAGTACAAAACGGTTGATTAGTTCACGCCCTTGTTTGGTATGGGTAACTTCGGGATGAAACTGTACGCCATAGAAGTGTTTCTGCGGGTTTTCGATGATGGCATAAGGGCAGCTAGGGGTATGGCCAATGCTTTTGAAGCCTTCTGGCAGTTTGCTTACTTTGTCGCCATGGCTCATCCATACATCCAGTGTGTTGGGCTGGTTGTCGAAAATACCATTGGTAAACTGGCTGTCTTCTGTATGCACCTGAGCATAACCGAATTCGCGCTGGTCGCCACCGCTGACTTCACCACCCATGGTGTGTGCCAGCCATTGCATGCCATAGCAGATGCCAAGAATGGGGATACCCAGATTAAGGATTTCTGGATCGGCCTGATAGTCTGATTCGTATACTGAATTGGGGCCGCCAGACAGGATAATGCCTTTGGGGGCGAATGCCTTGATGTCGGCAATGGGCATGTCGAATGAATGTAATTCACAATAAACATGAGCTTCACGTACGCGCCGGGCGATGAGCTGGGTTACTTGTGAACCAAAATCGAGAATTAAAATTTTATCCTGATTCATGCTAGGCTCTTGACAGGTGTTTGAGTATGAAGCGAGTTATTTTAACACTTTTCTGCTTTTATTTCTGCAAGTGCTCTGTATGGGGAAAACTAATATTGTGAAAAATATGCTATCTATCTGGATAAAATAATTAATGTATTTGTTTTATGGCTGCTGTTATTCGGTTTTGCTGTTTTGTGGGGTGGATACTTTTATGGTTTTTATTCAGCTTCTCTTTTCGATTTTTTGTCAGAAGTTTCAGGATGCTGCTAAACCGATTCTGATAGTCGTAACTTAATGTTTTACCAAATTCCATATAGAAATACTTTTTTGTTAATGATGGGTTTAGGTGTAAATGTTATGCAAGAGTTTAATGGTATTAACTTCTCTGTCCAGTCCGTTAGTTGTTCTGATAAAGTTGACTGATTACAGATAGTGGATATGTGCTTATTGCCGCTAATAAAAATATTAGCACGCTTAAATCTTCATTATTTATTAGATTGCTAGCCCACAAAGCAGGGGTATGAAAGTATTTACTCCGGCAAAAAAACAGCTAAATGCTTGTGTGGGCTATTGAATTACATCGCTATTACTGCATGATTTTTAAGTCTTTGGGTTGATAACTCATGCTATTGCTGAATGTTATTTTTTCCAATAAAACCTAGCAATAAATTATTGACGAGGAAATGCTATTATTTTATTGATGATGGAGTCGGATTTAGCGGCATTTGCGCGGGCTTTCACCCTTGAGCTCTTCGTTGGTGCGGAGGTCGTAAATACGAATAGTAGCTTTGGGAAAGGATGCACATAGGGAGTTTTTAACGGTGTAGATGCCGGTGCCATGTGCCAGCAATTTCATTTTAGGTAATAAATCTTTACCATTTTCATCTTGGGCAGTAAGGCGATAATCTCCGTTGATTGTTATACAGCCGCTTAATAATAGCAGCCCTAAAAGATAAGCAGTTTTTTTCATCGCTAATTTCTCTTTTTTGTTATTGAAAACAATGGTTATGTTGTACTTTTAAGTTTTAAATATAACATATTTTAGTAGGTGTCTGTTTAGTTAAATTTGCAGGAATGTGGTATGGGGTGGATGAGTAGGTAATGATGTACTTTTTAATTTATTTTGAGTTGTTTTTTTGTTTTGGCTTTTCTGGCAGTTATTGATGGCTTTTATTTTATGGATCAAATGGATGGGATGGCGATTATCAATCAGATTTAAATTTTATTAAAAAGGGAAATTGAAGAATATCAATTTCCCTTTTTAATATTTTATGATTTGGCATGTGTTAGCGAGCCTGTTTTATTAGCCGTTGTTTTTCACGGTTCCAGTCTTTTTCTTTGCTGCTCTGGCGTTTGTCGTGCTGTTTTTTACCTTTGGCTAAGCCCATGTCGATTTTGACATAGCCATGGCTGTAATGCATGTTGACGGGGACGAGGGTATAGCCACTGCGTTCTACTTTGCCAATCAGTTTGTTGATTTGAGATTGATTCAGTAGAAGTTTCCGCTGGCGTACCGGATCGGGTTTGACGTGATCGGAGGCGGTAGGCAATGCAGTGATGTGGCTGCCGACTAAGTAGAAGGCACCTTTTTTCCACTGGATATAGCTTTCCTTGATTTGCACCCGGCCTGCACGAATGGCTTTGACTTCCCAGCCTTCCAGAACGATGCCGGCTTCTATCTGTTCTTCAATAAAGTAATCGTGAAAGGCTTTTTTATTGTTGATAATGCTCATATTGGTTTTCTGTTACGTTGTATTTTTGTGTCTATTTTAGCAGAAAGAATGGGCAATGGAGACAGATTACTAATAAAGCTGATGGGAATAGATGGAATAAATAAAAAACCGATTGGGCTAATCGGTTTTTTATCTATTTTAGTTTTCAATTTCCTGTCGATGGGTTTCGGGTAGCAGCAGGACGGCGAGCATGCTAAGCAGGCAGGAAACGATCAGAAACCAGCCAACATACACGGTACCCTGTAAGCTGTATTCTTTAACTAGCCATGCGGCGGTAAAGGGTGTGAGTGAACCGCCCAGAATGCCGCCGAAGCTGAAAGATATGGCTGCACCGGTATATCGTACGTTGGTAGGAAATATTTCCGGTAAAAAGGCAGCCAGTGGTGTCCATAGAATGCCCATAACAAATAAAGAAAAGGACAGAAATATGGCGGCAACAGCAGTACTGTCACAATTGATTAAATCACCGTAGAAGTAACCGATTATTACGGTTAGGATGCCACCGATTAAAAATATCGGACGGCGGCCGATTTTATCGGAAAGCCATGCTGAGACGGGCGAACCTAAAGCCATAAATACTATGGCACCCATCAGGATAAATAGGTAGTCAATTTTGTTGAATAATGCTGCGCTTTGCCATGGATGCTGTGTGGTGGCATATTGCAGGGAAAATACAGTAGACAGAAAAAACAGGGTAAAGCATGACATGGCCGCCAGTGAGCCAAGGATAAGCTGTTTGTAATGCTTACGGACGGTATCAGCCAGCGGCACTTTTACTGCATTCTGTTTGGCAACCATGCTGCGAAAGGCATTGCTTTCAATAATCGACATGCGGACATACATGCCAAGGCCAACTAGCACTATGCTCAGCAGAAAGGGAATACGCCAGCCCCAAGCCATCATTTGTTCGTTGCTCAGGCTTTTGGACAGGATAATGAATATCAGGCTGGCGGTAATAAAGCCGATAGGAGGCCCGATTTGTGGAAACATGGCGAAGAGGGCGCGTTTGCCTCTGGGGGCGTTTTCGGTAGCCAGTAAGGCGGCACCGCCCCATTCGCCACCCAGCCCAAGCCCCTGACAGAAGCGCAGGATGCATAAGCAAATTGGTGCAAAGATGCCAGCTTGTTGGTAGGTTGGCAGAAAGCCAATCAGGGTGGTGCTGATGCCCATTATCAGTAAGGATGCAATCAGGGTGGTTTTGCGGCCGACTTTGTCGCCGAAATGGCCGAACAGTGCTGCACCAATGGGGCGGGCGATAAAGGCGATGCCGAAGGTCAGAAATGAGTGCATGACGGCAAGTGCCGGATCCTTGTTTGCAAAAAACAGGGTATCCAGTACCAGTGCGGCGGCCAGACCGTATATGTAGAAGTCGTAAAATTCTACGGCTGTCCCTACCAGACTGGCAACGGCAACTTTAGTAGGGGAATTTTGGGTGATTTGAGGTGCAGATTCGGGCTGCGATGCGGGTGTGTTAGTCATAATTTTTCTTGGATTCAGGGTTGAAAAAAGCTTGTATATGAAAATGCATACACAAGCTTTTTGTTTGGGTACAAGCTGTCTTAGGCAGCTAAATTAGTTTTTGTCCTGATCAACCAGTTTGTTTTTGGCAATCCATGGCATCATGCTGCGTAGCTGGTTACCGACAACTTCAATCGGATGCTCGGCATTCTGACGGCGACGGGCAGTCATGGACGGGTAGTTGGTAGCACCTTCCACGATAAAGGATTTGGCATAGTCGCCGTTTTGAATGCGTTTTAATGCTTCACGCATTGCCTGACGTGAATGTTCATTTACTACTTGCGGGCCGGTGAAGTATTCACCGTATTCTGCATTGTTGGAAATGGAGTAGTTCATGTTGGCAATGCCGCCTTCGTAGATTAAGTCTACGATTAATTTCATTTCGTGCAGACATTCAAAGTAAGCCATTTCGGGGGCATAGCCGGCTTCTACCAGTGTTTCAAAACCGGTTTTGATTAATTCAACTAGCCCGCCGCACAATACGGCCTGTTCGCCGAAGAGGTCGGTTTCGGTTTCTTCTTTGAAGGTAGTCTGGATAACGCCGCCTTTGGTACCGCCGTTGGCTGCTGCATAGGACAAGGCAATGTCACGGGCACGGCCGGTTGCATCCTGATGTACGGCAATCAGGCTGGGTACGCCGCCACCTTTGAGAAATTCGCTGCGCACGGTGTGACCGGGGCCTTTGGGGGCAATCATGACTACGTCGAGATTTTTAGCCGGAATAATCTGGTTGTAATGGATATTGAAGCCATGGGCAAAGGCTAGGGTGGCATTGTCTTTCAGGTTGGGGGCAATTTCATTTACATATACTGCCGGTTGAAATTCATCCGGGGTAAGAATCATGACTACATCCGCCGCTTTGGTGGCTTCGGCCACTTCACGTACGTCATGGCCGGCATTTTCTGCTTTGTGCCATGAGTTACCGTTTTTGCGTAAGCCTACGATTACGTTTACACCTGAGTCTTTGAGGTTGGCAGCATGGGCATGACCTTGTGAGCCATAACCAATAATGGCTACGGTTTTGCCTTTGATTAATGACAGGTCGGCGTCTTTATCATAATAAACTTGCATGGTTATTCCTTTGGTTTAATGCTGTGATTCTATAATTGGTGTTCGGGTATGGCTTTAAGCCGGTAATTTTGTCAGCGTGTCTGATTAAATACGTAACATGCGCTCACCGCGGCCTATGCCGGCTGCACCGGTGCGAACTGTTTCCAGAATCAGTGTTTTGCCCACGGTATCCAGAAAGGCATCAAGTTTGTTGCTGGTGCCGGTGATTTCTACGGTATAGGTTTTATCAGTAACATCGATGATGTGGCCGCGGAAAATATCAGCCAGACGCAGTACTTCATCGCGGTCTTTACCGGTGGCGCGCAGCTTGACCAGCATTAATTCGCGTTCGACGTATTGGCTGTCATTGAGGTCGATTACCTTGATGACTTCAATCAGTTTGTTTAGCTGTTTGGTTATCTGCTCCATGACCAGATCGTTACCGCTGGTGACGATTGTCATGCGTGACAGGGTTTTGTCTTCTGTGGGCGATACCGACAGAGAATCGATGTTGTAGGCACGGGCTGAAAACAGGCCGACGATGCGGCTCATGGCACCAGATTGGTTTTCCATCAGAATAGATAAAATGTGTCTCATGATGCACTCCGGCTATTCTGTTCGCGGTCACTGCCTGCGGCAGTCGGGGGTTCACTCATATGCGGTGGTAATACCATTTCGTCCAGTCCTTTGCCATTGCCTACCATCGGGTAGACATTCTGGGTACGGTCGGTAATGAAGTCCATGAATACCAGCCGGTCTTTCAGGGCAATGGCTTCTTTCAGGGCACCTTCTATGTCGGCTGCTTTTTCAACCCGGATACCGATATGGCCGTAGGCTTCGGCCAGTTTGACAAAGTCGGGCAGTGATTCCATATAGGTTTCGGAGTAGCGGTTTTCGTAGTACAGCTCCTGCCACTGGCGAACCATGCCGAGAAAGCCGTTATTCAGGTTGATTACTTTGATGGGCAGGCGATACTGGTAACAGGTAGACAGTTCCTGAATGTTCATTTGAATGGAACCTTCACCGGTGATACAGAATACGTCTTCCTCTGGTTTGGCCAGTTTGGCACCCATGGCATAAGGCAGGCCTACGCCCATGGTGCCCAGTCCGCCGGAATTGAGCCATTGGCGCGGCCGCTGAAACGGGTAGTACTGCGCAGTGAACATCTGGTGCTGGCCGACATCTGAGGTAATGAGGGCATTGTTGCCGGTAAGTCTGGCTAATGTCTGGATTACCTGTTGCGGCGTGATGGATTCGCCTGTGCTGTCAAACCACAGGCTGTTGTAGCTGCGCCAGTTTTCGATGGTTTTCCACCATCTTTCCAGTGCATTGCTGTTGAAAGCCAGATTCTGCTTCTGCCACAGGGCGAGTAAATCAGCAAGGACGTTTTTTACATCGCCAACAATCGGCACATCTACTTTAACGCGTTTGGCAATGCTGGAGGGGTCGATATCGATATGGATGATTTTTTTGCCATCATCGGTAAATTTGTCTGGTACAGAGACAACGCGGTCATCAAAGCGTGCGCCCACGGCCAGTACGACATCTGCGTTCTGCAAGGCCAGATTACCTTCATAGCAGCCATGCATGCCTACCATGCCCAGAAACTGACGATTGGTGCTGGGGAATGCGCCCAATCCCATCAGGGTGGATACACAGGGTGTGCCGGTAGACTGGATGAAGTCAGTGAGGACATTGCTGGCATTGCCCAGTATCACGCCGCCACCAAACAGAATAATCGGGCGTTTGGCCGCAGCCATTACCTGTGCTGCTTTTTTTATCTGGCCGGTGTGCCCGTGGGTAACGGGCTGATAGGAGCGGATATTGATGTCTTCCTGTGGATAGCTGAATTTTGCCATTGCCTGTGTGACATCTTTAGGCACATCGATAACCACTACTCCGGGCCGGCCGGTACGGGCAAGCTGGAATGCTTTTTTTACGGTCTCGGCCAGTTCGCTGACGTGTGTTACCAGAAAATTATGTTTCACGCAGGGGCGGGAAATGCCAACGGTATCTACTTCCTGAAACGCATCGGAACCAATGGCGGGTGTGCCAACCTGACCGGAAATAACCACGAGGGGTACTGAGTCGGAATTGGCGGTGGCAATACCGGTAATGGCATTGGTGGCACCCGGGCCGGATGTGACCAGTGCTACGCCGATTTTTTCACCATTACTGGCACGTGAATAGGCATCGGCAGCGTGAACTGCGGCCTGTTCGTGTCTGACCAGTATGTGGCGAAATTTTTTTAACTGAAAGATGGCGTCGTAAATTTCGAGAACTGCTCCGCCGGGATATCCGAAAACATATTCTACATTCTCGGCTTTGAGACTCTGCACGAGTATTTGTGCACCTGAAAGTTGCATATCAACCTCTTATGTTCTAGTAGTCCGACTGACACGTTGCCAATGCATCTTCATCCGGTAAGATTTAATAGATGTAAACAGCGATTTTGGGTACGCGAATACACCTATTGTGATGGACTGTTGGCTCTGCGTCAGATAGTCGGATTAGCAGGTTTGGGTTAGCTAAATGAGTGTTTACGATAAATCAGGTGCTGATGTTAAGCAAGCGCTAATTTTATGAAAATTGCTGTTTTTATGGGGTTTTTAATCTATTTTATGCTGAATTTTTTTATTTATGAGCAATATAATGCTTAATTTGGACAAATTAAACTGTTTATTTTGATTAATTTGTCCAAATTTGAATAAATTATAGGTTTTTGTTAATTATTAAATTTTAGACTTATTGTCCAGTTAGTAGATGATGATATGGGCGCCTGCTGCCTGCGCCAGTTGCATAAGTGTTGCGCTGTTCATATAGGCATGGGCAAGATGGGAAATGTTGGCAACAATCGGTAGATGGGTAATTTGTCTGGCCTTAACAATGGCTTCTACATCGAGCCTGTATGGTGCATTGCGTTCAAGGCTTAATGTTCCGGCTTCACCCAGCATCAGGTGATGGTTGCCTTTGAGGGCGATGTGTTCGGCAGCAATCAGCCAGTCGTCAACCTGATGATGTTTGTCTTTGCACAATACTACCGGGATATTTAGACAACCTACTTCATTGAGCAGGGTACGGTTGGACATCAGTTCTCCGCCCAGATAAATAATATCTGCTTCTGCCTGTAAGGCAGGTTCGAGCTGGCGCACATCTCTGATACGTAACCAGACGGATTTATTGGCCTGATGTGCCTGTGTAATCTGTTGCAGCACGTTAGTGCCTGTTTGCTGTGGTGGTGTATAGGGTGAGGCAGTCTGGTAGAAAGGGTCGATAAATATGTTGTTGTTTTCTGGAAGTTGTAAGCCGGTGGTGCTGGCTACCCGATGACAGTGCTGGCCGCCGAATTGTTGGCCGCGTACGGTGATGATGGTGTCCTGCGGCTGAGTTTCGCGGCTGATGATGCGCCAGTCCTGTAGTATGCGCAATGCTTTTTCAACGCCGGCGAGTGCTTCAAGCTCGCGTGGTTCAAATACTCTTTCGTCGCCAACTGCGCCAATAATGGTACGTTCTTCGCCGTGCGATATGTGTTCATGCAATCCGCGCTGGCGGATAAAGGTGATGACGTTGTTGATCTGGGTTGCTGTTGCCTGACGCTGCATTACGATAATCATGTCGGAAGTCCTTGAGAGCAGTGTTCTGATTGTCAGAAAAAATCAGGATGCTGACAAGTGGCGATTGGTAGGAATCAGAATTAAGCCTGTCTGTTTAGGGTGTCAGCTATTATGGTAAGAGTGCAACAGTGATAGTAAACTATTGTTATTGATGAAATGTGACTTTATTTTATGTGTTAACTTGCGTGAGTAAAATTCGGCGAGTTTCGTGATGCGAAACCAGTAAAACAGTTCAATAATCAGGAATAGATAAATGAAAATAAGAAGACTGTTGTTTGTGTTGGTGGTACTGGTGTTGGTGGGGCTGGCGGTATGGATTAATATGCGCAGTCATACTGCTTTACCGGATGGTTTTGCTGGTGGCAATGGTCGCATGGAGTTAAAACGGCTGGATGTGGCTACTTTATATGCTGGCCGGGTAGTGGAAATGAAAGTGGATGAGGGTGATATTGTAGCCAAAAATCAGGTTTTGGCTGAGCTTTCATCTGATCAGACCAGTAGCAAGCTGGCGGCTGCGCGTGCGGATAAGCTGCGCGCGCAGGAAAATGTGGCTAAAGCAGAAGCGGAAATTGCTGCCCAGCAACAGGCACATAAAGTTGCGCAGATGGATCTGGATAATACGCGCCAGCTCAGATCTGATGAGCTGGTATCTTCGCCGGAATTACGCCGGCGTCTGGCTGACCGCGATGCGGCTATTGCTAAAGTTAAAGCGGCGCAGGCAGCACGCGCTGAGGCACAGGCTGCGGTGAAACAGGCGCAGGCGCAAATTGATGCTACTTCTTCTGCAAACAACGATATGCTGATTCGGGCGCCTAAAGCCGGTCGGGTTGAGTATCGTATTGCTGAAGCCGGTAATGTGCTGGGCGAAGGCTATAAGGTTGTGTCGCTGCTAGACCCAACTGATGTGACGTTGTCGGTATATTTGCCCACGGATACTATTGGTAAGCTGAAGCTTGGGGATGAAGCACGGATTATTCTGGACGGGATGAATGCAGTCTGGCCGGCAAAAGTGGATTTTATTGATTCCAATGCACAATTTACGCCCAAGTTTGTGGAAACGCTGAACGAGCGGCAAAAGCTGATGTATAAGGTCAAGCTAAAAATTCCGCCACAGATTGCGTTGCAATACAGTGGTTTGCTCAAAGGCGGCTTAACGGGTAACGGCTATATCCGTTTAGATAACAGTAAGGCATGGCCGCAGCAGTGGCAGGTTAATCTACCCAGTATGAAACAATCAGCCAAAGGTGCCTGAGATGGAGAGTACTGCCAAAGAGCAGGCTGCGACAGGAGAAAACTGGGCTGTTGATTTACGCCATGTGTCCCATCAATACCGGCAGACGGTGGCGTTGCGCGATGTGTCACTGCAAATCCGGCGCTGTGCCACGGTAGGTCTGATTGGACCGGACGGGGTAGGTAAATCGACTTTGCTGTCGTTGATTGCTGGTGTAAAGATTATTCAGCAGGGCGAGGTGCTGGTATTTGGTGACAGCATGACGGATAAGCACAGCCGTCAGTTGCTAAGTCATCGTATTGCATTTATGCCACAGGGGCTTGGTCAGAATCTGTATCCGACTTTATCAGTTAATGAAAATGTTGATTTCCATGCGCGCTTATTTGGTTTGCGTGGCGCGATGCGGCATGAGCGTATTGCGCGTTTGTTGCAGGCTACGGGGCTGACACCTTTTGCCGACCGGCCGGCTGGTAAGCTGTCTGGCGGGATGAAGCAGAAGTTAAGCCTGTGCTGTGCGCTGGTACATAATCCTGAGTTGCTGATTCTGGATGAGCCAACTACGGGGGTTGATCCGTTATCACGACGGCAGTTCTGGCAGTTGATTGATCAATTGCGGCAGGAAAATCCGGATATGACGGTGATTGTGGCCACTGCCTATTTTGATGAAGCCAAGCGCTTTGAATATCTGCTGGCAATGGATGATGGCCGCCTGATTGTTAATGCACCGACGCAGCAGGTTCTGGAAGAGACGCATACGGATACGCTGGAACAGGCTTATGTGAAAATGCTGCCTGAGTCGAAGCAGGATAAGGCCGGCAGTTTACAGCTAACGCCGTTTGTACCCGATAAGGATTCACCACCGGCTATTGAGGCGAAAGATTTAACCAAGCGTTTCGGGGATTTTGTTGCAGTAAATAATGTAAGCTTTACGATTGAGCGTGGTGAGATTTTCGGTTTTCTGGGGTCGAATGGTTGCGGTAAATCAACAACCATGAAAATGCTCACAGGCTTGCTGGACGCCAGCTCGGGTTCTGCCCAGTTGCTTGGGCACACAGTTGATGCCGATGATATGACGACGCGCATGAAAATTGGATATATGTCGCAGTCGTTTTCTTTATATGAGGAATTAACGGTACGGCAGAATCTGGTTTTGTCTGCTCGGCTATATCGTATGGATACGGCGCAGATTGGCTCTTCGGTTCAGCAGTCTTTACAGCAGTTTGATCTGGTTGAATTTGCTGATATCCAGCCCAGTCAGCTGCCTTTGGGCATCCGGCAGCGTTTGCAACTGGCTGCGGCCTGTCTGCACCATCCGCAGGTATTGATTCTGGACGAACCAACATCAGGGGTTGACCCGGTGGCCAGAGATATGTTCTGGCATCATCTGCTTGATTTATCAAGGCATAATCGCACCACTATTTTTGTATCGACACATTTTATGAATGAGGCAGAACGATGCGACCGAATATCGTTTATGCATCAGGGGCGGGTACTGGCTATTGGTACGCCTGCTGAGTTGTGTGCCAATAAGAATACAGATGATCTGGAAACAGCATTTATTGATTATTTGCAGGAAGCGGTAGACAAAAATCAGAATAACCAGCCAGCAACTGCCGAGCAGAATCCGCCTCAGGAAACCAAACTGGCGCAAACTGCTGGCAAGACAATGAATGTTGATAGTCTTACTTACTGGCTACGGACGGTATGGACGTTTGCTGTACGTGAAGGCAAGGAGTTGCTGCGCGATAAAATTCGCCTGTTTTTTGCTTTGTTCGGGCCGGTTGTTTTAATGATGATGGCTGCGTGGTCGGTGTCTTTTGATGTAGAGCATGTAAAGTTTGCGGTATTGGATCGTGATCAGACGGTGGAAAGCCGTGCGTTAATCGAACATTTTCGCGGTTCGCGCTATTTTACCTTTACCGGTAATCTGCATGATGCCAGTGAAGTTGACCAAACGCTGAAAATTTCGCGAGCCAGACTGGTTATTGATATTCCCCCGCATTTTGGTCGCGATTTGCTGCGTGGTGATAAGCCGGAAGTGGGGTTTTATGTAGATGGTACCATGCCGTTTATGGCGGAAAATATTAAAAGTTTTATTCTGGTGATATTGAACCGCTATGCTACGGCTGAATGGGCTCAGAAAGGTTTGCCGGTATCACTCAAGCCTAATGCGCAGATTGCGCCGCGCTATGTATACAATCAGGATTTTAAAAGTATTTTTGCGATAACACCTGGCATGATTATGATGGCAATGATGCTGATACCGGTTATGATGACGGCGCTGGGTGTGGTGCGCGAGCGGGAAATTGGCTCAATTACCAATCTGTATACTTCTCCGGCTTCGGTAAGGCAGTTTCTGATTGGCAAGCAGATACCCTATGTGTTTGTTTCCTTTATCAGCTATCTGATTCTGGTGTGGCTGGCGGTAGTAGTACTGAGTGTACCGGTACGTGGCAGTTTCTTTGCCATGAGTCTGGGGGCGCTGGCGCTGATTTGTGCCGCCACTGCTTTTGGCTTACTTATTTCCAGTTTTGTTAAGTCACAGGTGGCCGCGATTTTTGGTTCTGCTATCTTATCACTGATTCCGGCGCTGAATTTTTCTGGTCTGCTTTATCCCTTATCCACGCTAACTGGTGTGAATTACTGGTTTGGCTGGAGTTTTCCCACTGCATGGTATCAGTTAATCAGTCTGGGCGGTTTTACTAAAGGTTTGGGCTTTCTGGATTTCGTTAACTATTATCTGGTATTGCTGGCATTCTGTCTGGTGTATGTATTTTTGGCCGGCTGCTTGTTAAAAAAGCAGGAGGTATAGATGCTGCAATGGTTTAAGAATGTGTGGGTACTGAGTATTAAAGAACTGAAAAGTCTGCTGAGCGATGTGGTATTGATTGCTTTGATGGTGGTGGTATTGTCTGTAGCCATATATTCTGTGGCCACCAGTATTTCTACGGAAGTGCGACATGCTTCTGTGGCGGTAATGGATGCCGACCACAGTGTGCTGTCTTACCGGATTCGTGATTCTTTGCTGGAACCATACTTCAAGCCGCCGGTGGAGGTAAAGCGTGAGGAAATTGAGGCGGCTATGGACAAGGGCGATTATGTGTTTGTGCTGGATATTCCGGCTAATTTTGAACGTGATGTGGTGGCAGGGCGTTCGCCTACCATTCAGGTACTGGCTGATGCCACTTCGGTAACTCAGGCCGGGATTGGCTTTAATTATTTAAGCCAGATAATTGATGCCCAGACACGCTCGTTTTTGCGCCAGCCGGTGGCGACTGAATATTCGCCGGTGACTCCGGTGCTGAATATCCAGTTTAATCCCAATGGTGAATCTTCATGGTTTATCGCTACGATGAATGTGATATCGAATCTGACTTTACTGGCAATTATTCTGGTTGGTGCAGCGGTAATTCGTGAGCGTGAGCACGGGACGATTGAGCAGTTGCTGGTAATGCCGGTACACCCCAGTGAAATTGTCATGGCCAAGATTTTTGCCAATGGTGCGGTGATTTCGGTGGCCTCTCTGCTGTCGCTTTGGCTGGTGATTGAGGGCTGGCTGGGTATTCCGATTAATGGTTCGGTGTTTTTGTTTAGTCTGGGTATGTTGATTTATCTGTTTTCTGTGGCTTCGCTGGGTATCTGGTTTGCAACGCTGGCGCCAACCATGCCGCAATTCGGTTTGCTGTGTTTGCCGATATATGTGGTGATGCGTTTGCTTTCAGGCTCGGAATCGCCGCTGGAGAGCATGCCGGCTTTTTTTCAGTATATAACCTGGTTTTCGCCAGAAACTCAGTTTACTCAGTTTAGTCAGGATGTGCTGTTTCGCAATGCCGGGCTGGATATTGTCTGGCCGAAAATAATGATGATGACAATCATGGGTGCGCTGTTTCTGGCTTTGGCTCTGTCGCGCTTTCGTGGCATGCTGGCGCAGCATTCATAATGGTTGCACTAGCTTTTCGGGAAGTAAGGTGATGAATAAAACATGGTTGCCGGTATTACTGGCTATGGGGTTAATGGCAGGCTGTGGCAGAACTGATATTCAGGTGAAATCCACCGTGGGTGTACCACAGCAGTTTGACCAAAATGCTACTGCCCGCGGTACGGCAGACATCAGCCGCTGGTGGCAGAGCTGGCCAGACCCGGTATTGAATGATCTGATTAATACGGGTTTAAAAAATAACCGTAATCTGGCCAAGATGAAAGAGAATATGCTTTCAGCTCGTGCCAGTGCAGCTATAGCGGAGTCTGATCTTAGCCCGCAGGCTGAGGTAGAAAGCAGTGGCGGCTTGCACCGCTACAACGGTGCCAATGCGCTTAAAGACCTTGATCTGCCGGGAATCGGTAATACCAAGGATTATTTACAGGCGACTGGTTCACCTTTGGGTGCCAATCGCAGTCGCTTGCATGGCAATACAGTGCAGGCGGGTTTTATTGCCAGCTGGGAACCGGATGTATTCGGCCAGAAGCGCAGTGATGCTGATGAAATGCATTATCTGAGTCTGAGCGAAACAGAACGCTGGCATGGTGCTCAGATGCTGCTCAGTAGTGAGATTGCTGATAATTATCTGAAAATGCGTGCCATGCAGCAGCGTGTGAAAGTAGGTGAACACAGTGTGGCTACGCTCAAAGAATTGCAGCGCTATACAGTTGGCCGTTTTCGTGCTGGCCAGACTACGGCTTATGATGTAAGGGAAATTGCCGCCAAACTGGCCGGTATGCAGGCACAGATTGCCACTTATCAGGCTCAGGCAGATGTGTATCAGCGCAATATCGCGGTATTAACCGGCCAGCCACCGCAGGGCTTTACTATTGCTCCTGCGTCTCTGGACATTTTTCAGCATTTGCCTTCTGCACCTGCTGGGCAGTTGCCATTAGATGTCATTACCCGGCGGCCGGATATCCGTACTCAGGAAAATGTGGTGAAAGCGATGAGTGCTGGGCTGGCCAGTGCTAAAGCAGATCGACTACCGCGCTTTTCACTTAATTTTTTGTGGCAAACTGGCCAGATACATTTAAATAACAACACATCATATTTAAAAAATGTTGGTGGCTTGCTTGATGCCGGTATGACAATTCCGGTATTCACCGCCGGCCGGATTAAACACAATATCGAAAGAGCAGATGCACAGCTACAGGCAGCCATTGCCGAGTATGATAATATGATTTTGCAGGCGCTGGCCGAAGTAGATAATGCCTATCAGATGCAGTTCAGCCTGTACCAGCAAACCCAGTTAATGCATCAGGCGCAAGCGCAGGCAGCCAGTCAGGCCAGTGCAGCCGAGAAACTGTTTCGCTTTGGCAATATGACTTTGGATCGCAGTTTACGTGCACGTTTGAATGCGGAGGATTTGGCTGACAAACAGATTCAGGGCAGGCTGGAAGAAGCGCGTAATCTGGTGAATCTGTATAAGACACTTGGCGGCGGCTGGCAGGGTAGTGAAGCAGAATAGCCAATACGCGCAACCGGATTTGGTTTCCGGACTGCATCGGTAATTTAATAGTTTGATAATATAATTACAAAGCAGGGCTGATAAGGTTGAATAGTGGTGACAATGTTACACTGGCACTTTAATCAATAATCAATAGTACTATTGATTATTGAACGGAATATTTTAATACGCTTTTTTTGATCTGGGAGCCATATATGCCGCTGTGTATTACTCGATCCACAATATGGCTGATGCTAACTTTGATTATTGTATTCGGATTGAATGCCTGTGCTACTTTGCAATATCAGCCGGTGGCAACGATTGATCATATTAATGAAAATAAGGGCTATCGTCTGCAAAATGCTTTATTAAACAATAATGCACATAAAAGTGACGATGTAATCGGTATTGTTATGTTCTCTGGTGGCGGCACACGTGCAGCGGCCTTTGGCTATGGCGTTCTTGAAACGCTGAAACAGCAGCAGGTGAAAATAGGCGGCCGGCAAACCAGCTTGCTGGATACAGTGGATGTGGCCTATGGCATTTCTGGTGGTTCTGTACTGGCTACTTATTTTGGCCTGCATGGTGCAGAAACGATTCCCAGATTTGAGCATAATTTTCTCAATCAGAATTTACAGAAAATGCTTATCGGGCAGGTTTTTTCGATGGCAAACTGGTCGCGGCTGGCTTCACCTGAGTTTGGTCGCGGGGATTTGTTGCAGGAGCAGCTAGATTTACATTTATATCATGGTGCTACCTATGCCGATTTAAATAATAAACGTCAGGGGCCGTTTGTTGTGATTAGTGCCACGGATATGAGTCTGGGCAGCCGGCTGGATTTTACTCAGGAATATTTTGATGTGCTCTGTCTGGATTTAACCAAGGTATCTATTGCACGGGCAGTGGCTGCTTCCAGCGCGGTACCGTTGGTATTTGCTCCGGTAACACTGAATAACAATGGCGGCAACTGCCACTATCAGCTGCCAAATGATATGGTGGACACCAATACTGCGGATGCCACTGGTACCACAGCGTTTCGTGCCCAGACGCGCGCAGTTTACCGTGCCAATCTGAAACAGTATCAGGATAGCCAGAAACGACCTTATATTCACTTGCTGGATGGCGGACTGACTGATAATCTTGGCTTGCGCAGCCTGCTGGATACGACAGAACTATATAGTAATAAAACCCTGTACGACCGTTTGGAATCGGCGAACATTCATAAAATCATTATTATTAATGTCAATGCACAGTCGCAGCGAAAAAATGAAATTGACAGTAGTGCCAGTGTCCCGGGTACGGCAGATGTAGTCAGGGCGTTGACCAGTATTCCGATTGAGAAGTATTCGGAAGATACGCAGCGTCAGTTTCAAAAATATACTGAATGGTGGAACGAGAACCGTGGTGAGAGTACGCCACGTGTCTATTATATTAGTGTGAATTTGCTGGATTTACCGCCTTCACCTTTGAGAGAAAAAGTAATTCATATTCCGACTACATTTTATTTGGCTCATAGTGAGGTCAATAATTTGCGCAAGGCTGCTAAACAGTTGTTGACACAATCTCCCGAGTATCAGCGGCTGATTAAAGATATTGGTGTGCCATCTTCAGCACCTAAGACGGAATCATTTACTCTGTATGATGATGAAGCATCTGATGCAGATTCTGATACAGCAGCGGATACCAAAAATTCTGATATGGTTGATAATCCACAAAATGATTTAAATAATGTAGTCAATTTTATCAATACTGAATCGCTACCGTTGCTGCGCTGATTTATCTGGCCTGACTAAACAAATAAAGTGGGTTACCGAATAAGTGTGCATCTGTTGTGGTTACCCTTTTGCCATTACTCAATGAGTTTTATATAAAAATCATTATTTATATAGCCTGAAAGCTTTTTTCAGGCTTTTTTGCTTTCTTTGCTGGTAATCGCCCACTTGCCGCTCCGACTCTCTGCATGGCTGTTATCTGTGGGTGGGGGTGTGGCTGGCAGGTTTGCAATTATTTTTGTGTAAATTTTGTGTAGCAGAATGGAATCAGTTAACCACATGCTGAAGTAAATTTTTTAATTTGCAATTTATGTTAATTTTATTTTCATTTTTTTTAGGAAAAAATGGATTCTGTTGTAAAATAGCCACGGAATCAGGCAGACATAGCCGGTTTTTTAATTTAGATTCTTGTTACTATTTCAATATGTTATGAGTTGTTGCTCATGTTGCGAAATGCATTTATATAGTTTAATAATAATATATGCAATCTATATAAATATATTTAAAATAAAATGGATTATTTTATTTGTATGCTAAATATAACATTATTGGGTTATTTCATAATTATTATAGTTATAGCATAATTTACTTTTTAATTTCATTAGTATATTAATGAATTTTTCTAAACACATTCTTAACTTTTTTCTTTTAAATCAATCAAAAAGTTACTTATGTCTCCTTTTGCGGTAAGTGTGAAATTGTTCTTACATATGACTTAAACGTGATTATTTAATTTAATTATATGCTTTTGGTGTTAACAAAATACCAAAGTTATCATTTATTTTCATACCCATGAAAATAAAGACAAAAATTAAAATCGCACAAGCGCACACTAATCTTCGTTCTTTCAGGAGAAGGTAGACATATGTTGAATTGGGTATTGACTAATATTCAGGAATCGCCGGTTATTCTGCTGTTTCTGTCGTTAAGTCTGGGCTATTTACTGGGCAGTTTTCGCTTTGGTAAGTTTCAGCTCGGCGGGGTTGCTGGCTCTCTGTTGGTGGCAGTAGTTTTAAGTCTGCTCAATGTTCACATTGATTCTGGTCTTAAAGCATTGCTGTTTACTTTATTTATTTATGCTGTGGGTTATGAAAGTGGTCCCCAGTTTTTCCGTTCACTGGGCGTAAAAACCCTGCGTGAAATCTTTCTGGCGCTGTTCATTGCCATTACCGGTTTTATCACGGTGATGATTATGGCACGTCTGTTCCATCTCGATAAAGGTCTGGCTGCCGGTCTGGCTGCTGGTGGCTTAACTCAGTCAGCCATTCTGGGTACTGCTGCTGATGCCTTGACACACATGGGGCTGCCAGCAGACCAATTGCAGCAATTGCAGGCTAATGTGGCCATTGGTTATGCGGTAACTTATATCTTTGGTTCACTGGGTGCAATCATTATCTGTATGAATGTGCTGCCAAAAGTCATGGGACGCGATATTCGCGATGATGCGGTAGCTGCCGAAGCTGAGCAACTGAAAGGTGCCATGGCACTGGAAGGCAATCAGGGGATGGCAATTACGCAGATGGTTGGCCGTATCTATGTGGTTGAACGTGATATTCATAAAACCATTAAGGATATAGAGCTTGAAAATCTGGGTATTACCATCGAACGCATTAAACGTCATGGCAATCTGATCGATTGCACGCCGTCTACTGTGCTGAAAGCGGATGACATTATTCTGATTGTTGGTCGTCGTGAAGCTGTTACTTCTGTCAGCACTTTATTTGGCCGTGAGCTGGATTCAGAACCTGGTCTGGAAGTGATTGTTGATACCAAGGATGTGGTATTCCGCAATCCTGAGTATGCCAATAAAACCATGGCTGAAATCCGTTCTAAAGTACATCTGAGTGACAATGACTTTGAAATTCAGCACGGTATCTATCTGGTTGCGTTGCATCGCAACGGTCAAAAGCTGGATATCACTCCTGATACAGAATTCAAGCTGGGCGATGTGATGACCATTTACGGTTCTACCAGTGATATTAATCGTGTCGTTCATATTATTGGCGCGCCGATTACTGTTAACAGTAAAACTGACTGGGCTTATCACGGTCTGGGTGTTGTGCTTGGCCTGATTATCGGTTGGGTAGTGGTTCGTGTTGGCAATATCCCGATTACTTTGGGTGCTGGTGGTGGTGCGCTGTTGTCTGGTTTGTTCTTCGGCTGGCTACGTGCCCGCAAACAGACCTTTGGCAATATGCCGGTTGCCGCTTCCCAGTTTATGAAAGATTTTGGTTTGGCTGGTTTCGTGTCTGTAGTAGGTTTGCAGTCTGGATTACAGGCAATTACGACTATTAAAGAACATGGGTTGACTCTGTTTTTAATCGGTGTCGTGGTTACTCTGGTTCCGATGATTCTGGCTATTTTCTTTGGTCGCTATGTGCTCCGTTATGATAATGCAGCAGTGTTTGCTGGTGCTTTATCAGGTTCACGTAGTGCCAATCCTGCATTTGGTGAAGTTCTGGATAAAGCAGGTAATGCTATTCCGACTACTCCATTTGCCGTTACATATGCATTAGCCAATGTGTTCCTGACATTGTTAGGACCATTGATTGTGGCTCTTGTCTGATATGTGCTTTTAATTTCTTGAGGAAACCGTTATGACTTCAAAACATGATTTTGAAAAATATGCTAATTTAAGTCCATTTGAGTTGAAAAACCATTTGATTGACTTGGCACAGAGCCGCAATGATCGCATGATGCTGAATGCTGGTCGTGGCAATCCTAATTTTCTGGCTACTTTGCCCCGCAATGCTTTTTTTGAATTAGGTCTGTTTGCCACTGAAGAGTCTGAAATTTCTTTCTCTTTCCTGGATCAGAATATCGGTGGTATGCCTTTCAAAGATGATTTGATGGCGCGCTTTGACGATTTTATCCGTCGCAACCGCCACAATCCGGGTGTGGATTTCCTGAGCAAAGCCATGTCTTATGTACGTGACCAGCTTGGTTACAACCAGCATCAGTTTCTGCTGGAAATGACTGAAGGTATCCTGGGCTGTAATTATCCAGTACCAGACCGTATGTTGCGTCTGTCTGAAGAAATCGTTAAGACCTATATTCTGGAAGAAATGGGTGCCAAAACGATGAGTAATGACGACATCGACCTGTTTGCAACAGAAGGTGGTACTGCTGCGATGGCATACATTTTCAGCTCACTAAAACAGAATGGTTTGATTCGTCACGGTGACAAGATTGCTCTGGGTGCACCGATTTTCACGCCTTATCTGGAAATCCCTGAACTGAACGATTATGAACTGGAAGAAGTGCTGATCAATGCTGATCCGAAACTGGACTGGCAGTACCCTGAAAGCGAATTGCGCAAATTGGAAGACCCTTCAATCAAAGCATTCTATCTGGTTAACCCATCCAATCCGCCTTCAGTGAAAATGGATGATCGCAGTCTGCAAATTATTGCTGATATCGTGAAAAAACGTCCAGACCTGATCATTCTGACCGACGACGTATATGGTACATTTGCTGAGAACTTTGAATCTCTGTTCACGCTGTGTCCATACAACACTATTCTGGTTTATTCTTTCTCCAAATACTTCGGTGCTACTGGCTGGCGCTTGGGCGTAATTGCCATGGCCAAAGAAAATGTACTGGACAAGAAAATTGCAGAACTGCCTGAAGAAGAACGTCAGGTATTGCACAAACGCTATCTGTCTATTACTCCTGAACCGGAAAAACTGAAACTGATCGACCGTATGGTTGCAGACAGCCGTGCCGTGGCGCTGAACCACACCGCTGGTTTGTCTACACCACAACAGGTACAGATGGTACTGTTTTCTCTGGCTGAAATGATGGATACCAAGAAACAGTATAAAGATGCTCTGATGGCGTTGATTCGCAATCGCAGTGCTGCCATGTATAAACAATTGGGTATTAAACACGAGTTTAATGAAAACAGCGTGGATTACTATACTCTGGTGGATATGGAAGATACTGCTCGCCAGTTATATGGTGATGAATTTGCCGAGTGGGTTGTTAAAACCAAAAATCCGAATGAACTACTGTTCAGAATTGCGGATGAATCTGGTGTAGTATTGTTGCCGGGTAAAGGTTTTGCCGTTCGCCACCCATCTGGCCGTGTATCTTTAGCCAATCTGAATGAATACCAGTACAAAGCTATCGGTGCTTCACTGCACAAACTGGCTGGTGAATATCATGAAGAATTTAAAGCTAGCAAGTAATTAATTTTACTGTAGCTTAAATAGCAGCACCGTACTTTTCAAAGTACGGTGCTATTGTGTTTGCCTGCTCTTATGTGCAAATAAAAATCCTGTTTAGGTTCGATATCTGGTCGTTAAAACGGTATAGTTTTGCCTTGTCAAAGCTGATTCGAATCCACGGAGGAGAGTAGGAATGCATGTACATTTTATTATTCACGAAGATTTTGAAGCCCCGGCAGCTTGCGAAGAGTGGGCAAAAAGCAGAAGGCATCACATTTCGTATTCACGCCTGTATCTTGGCGAACAACTGCCAGATTCTGCCGTGAATCTGGATATGCTGATTATTATGGGTGGCCCGCAATCACCTTTAACCTCAACTAAGGAATGCAGCTATTTTGATAGTAATGCAGAACAAAAACTGATTACTGATGCTGTTGACAAAGGTAAAGCTGTATTGGGTATCTGTCTGGGTGCGCAGTTAATAGGGCAGGCGCTGGGTGGAATGGTAGAAACCAGTCCCAATAAGGAAATAGGTTATTTCCCGATACATCTGACCTCAGCAGGTTTAACTGATGAACTTATTGCGCATTTTGGTAAGGAGTTAACTGTAGGGCACTGGCATGGAGATATGCCGGGCTTAACACCACAGGCACAAATTCTGGCTTACAGTGCCGGTTGTCCGCGGCAGATTGTGCGTTATGCACCTTTGGTATATGGGTTTCAATGTCATTTGGAGCTGAATACAGCAGCAATCAATGCACTGATTGCACATTCCAGAGCTGATTTACATCATGCAGGTACATACCCTTTTATACAATCTGAACGGGAAATACAATTGTTTGATTACACGGCAATGAATCAGCAGCTATTTGTTTTTCTCGATAAATTTATGCAGCGATACCAGACGCAGCAATGAAGATAGCTGAAAATTATCTGGTGTAAAAACAAATTCTGCTTAATATTTTATTGTGTTTTATTTAGGAAAGAATCGTGCAATGGCCGCCAGAGCCTGCTCTTTCAGGGCAGGTGTAATGACTGTCTGTAATTGCCTGCACACCATGGTAATCACTGCTATGTCATCAGTGAATCCGAATGGCCCAAGAAAATCGGGAATCAGGTCTATCGGGCTAAGAAAGTAGACTAATGCACCCAGAATCAACATTTTGCTGCGTAATGGTGTCTCAGGTGATTTAAACAGCAGATATAAGGTATATAGCTGTACGGCAACCGGTTTGCCCAGACGCAGGGCGTTTTTGGCCAGCTTGGCTAAAAAGCCCTGCTCATTAAACCAGGAATGGCGAACATTCACTCTTTTTGGTAAGAAATTCATAGCATCTGTGCTTTCGTGTTAATTGCTTATTTGTATGCTGTTTACTTCAAAGCAGTGGGACACAAGGCTACTTTTAAACGAGCCTGATGGTGCTGCTGGTAAAAACGGATATCAAACCACCAGAAAGCCGATTTTTTTACCGCCCAGAATTGTTGTGGTAACCACACACCATTGAGCAGATAGGCACAAAACTGGCCAATCCACGGCTGATGACCAACCCATATCTGGGTAGCAGTTGGTGGCTGCTGTTGCAGAAATGTAGCCAGATTGAGCGGATGGTTGTCTGGATTAAGTAATTTATGTACAGATAAAGGCTGGTTAAGATAATTTGCAGTTTGCTGTGTCCGTACTGCTTCAGAGCAATAAACCTGAAAGTTGGCAGGCAAATGTTGCTGTAGCCACTGGGCGCTGAGTTTAGCCTGTTGCTGGCCTTTGTTTGTTAATCTGCGCGCCAGATCATCGCAGTTGTCTTCAGCTTCGGCGTGGCGCCATAAAATTAAATCCATATCTTACTCTTTCGGATAATGGCATCAAAATACAGTGAGCTGTTATGCTTATGTTACAATTGTTTGGTTTGCAGACAGCTATATGATAGTAGTGGCATCTTGATGGTTCTGGCAATGTTATACAGACTATCTTTGTGTTTTTTAATCAAGCATTAACATTGAAAGACTGGTGTGAATCGATTTTCTGTTGAAGGGGAATTGGAGCACAAAAAGTGCTCGCGGCTTGTGGAACGCCTCTATATTTATATGCAACTAATGCGTATAGACCGCCCAATTGGCACATTACTGCTATTGTGGCCAACTTGGTGGGCATTATGGATTGCCGCAGATGGCCATCCGGACGGACTTCTCGTATTGTTGTTTACTATTGGTACATTTTTAATGCGCAGTGCTGGTTGTGTGATTAATGATTATGCAGACCGCAATTTTGATGGTGCCGTTGAACGCACCAATCAGCGACCGTTTGCGTTAAAAAAAGTTACAAAAAAAGAAGCAATTACATTAACTGTGGTGTTGTGTGCTCTGGCGGCGCTATGTTTGCTACCTATGAACCGGCTGACCTGGATGATGAGTATTCCGGCGCTGTGTCTTGCCATAACGTATCCGTTTACCAAGCGTTTTTTTCCCTTACCACAGCTATATCTTGGTCTGGCATTTTCGTTTGGCATTCCGATGGCGTTTGCCGCTGTTAGCAATCATGTGCCGCTGATTGCATGGATTTTACTGGCGGCCAATACGTTATGGACTTTGGCTTATGACACCATTTATGCCATGGCAGATAAAGAAGATGATCTGAAAATTGGCATTCATACTTCTGCGATTACTTTCGGTGAACATGATATTACTGCGGCTATGCTGTGCCATGCAGGCTTTGATGTACTGATGATTCTGGCTGGCTGGCTGATTCATGCCAGTTTCTGGTACTGGCTGGCTTTGCCGCTGGTACTCAGTTTGCAGTATTGGCAGTGGCTGAAAATCCGTACCCGTGACCGTAAAGTATGCTTTACTATGTTTGTACGTAATAACCGGATCGGTCTCATCTGGTTTACTGGGCTATTACTGCATTACTTACTGGGTAAAGCGTAAAGATTGAGAGCAGTATTGAGCAGGCAAGTAACAAAATTTTTTGTAATTTGATTGTATTTGAATAAATTGCACATTATTCGGTGCAGTAAATATATCCTTAGCCGGATTGTTACAGCCAATGGTGCAATTTGATAGGAATTGAAAATGAGCATGAGTTTAATTGGGGATATTTTACCGGTTTCACATGTGGTTCTGGATTTGAACGTAAGCAGCAAGAAACGCCTGTTCGAAGAAGCCGGCCACTTGTTGTCTCAACAGGCAGGTCTTTCTCAGGAAGATGTGTTTAATTGTCTGTTTGCGCGCGAAAAGCTGGGCTCTACAGCATTAGGTAAGGGCGTGGCTATTCCTCATGGTCGTACTGGCGCAGTGACAGATACCGTAGGCGCTTTTTTTCGGCTGCAAACACCCATCTCCTTTGATGCACCGGATGAACAGCCGGTTAGTATGGTATTTGTGTTGCTGGTGCCGGAAAATGCTTCAACCAGACATCTGAATGTGTTATCAGAACTGGCTGGAAAATTTTCACAGAAATCAGTACGCAATGCCCTGTTATCCGCAACCAGTGCCGAAAGTGTGCGCGAAATACTGGTAGCAGAACAGATATAAGGACGAATTATCATGCCCAGTATATCGGTACGGCGCTTATATCATGACAATCAGACCAAATTGAAACTTGCGTGGTCTGCTGGTACGGCTGGTGCGGATAATCGTATCAGTATTGATGCTGATAAGCCGGTGCTGGCGCTGGTTGGTCACCTGAATTTCATTCATCCCAATCAGGTACAGGTAATCGGGATTGCTGAAGTAGAATATCTGAATAAAATTGAGGCTGGTGAAATTAAAACCACACTCAATGAATTATTCGATTTAACCATGTCGCTGATTATTGTTGCCAATGATTTGCCTGTACCATACATGTTGCGTGATTATTGCCATACGCATAATGTACCATTGCTGACATCCAAGACGGAAAGTCCTTTTCTGATGGATGTATTACGCATTTATCTGCAACGGGTACTGGCTGCATCTACAGTCAAATACGGTGTATTTCTGGATGTTTTTGAAGTCGGGGTATTGATTATCGGCCAGTCCGGACTGGGAAAAAGCGAGCTGGCGCTGGAACTGATATCGCGCGGACATGGCCTGGTGGCGGATGATGCAGTGGAACTGTATCGTATCGGCCCAGAAACGCTTGAAGGGCGCTGCCCGGCCTTGTTGAAAGACTTTCTTGAAGTACGCGGCTTGGGGGTGTTGAATATTCGGGCAATTTTTGGTGAAACTGCCGTACGACCAAAAAAGCAGTTACAGCTGATAATCAATCTGGTACTGGCAGATGACAGCCATATGCAGCGAATAGACCGCCTGAGTATCAAAAGTGAAACAGAAAGTATTCTGAACGTATCTATTCGCAGTGTTACCTTGCCGGTAGCAGTTGGGCGCAATCTGGCCGTACTGGTAGAAGCTGCTGTCAGTAATTTCATTTTACAGATGCGGGGAAAAGACAGTACCAAGCAATTTCTGGATCGTCATAATTCCATGCTGCAAGAGGATGCTGTGAATCATGAGGATAGTATTGATTAGTGGATTATCCGGTTCCGGAAAATCTATTGCTTTGCGTTTACTGGAAGATGTTGGTTTTGTCTGCGTGGATAATCTGCCGGTAAAGCTTTTACCTGATTTGATTGAACACTATGCTGCCAGCGATGTGGCACAGCTAGGTGTCAGTGTGGATATACGCTCTCGCTTTAATCCGGTTGAAGTGCTGGAGTTGGTAACCCGCTTGCGTGCTCAAAAACATCAGGTTGATTTGCTGTTTTTAACTTCTTCCGCGGCGGTATTGCTTCGCCGTTTTTCTGAAACACGCCGCAGCCATCCTCTGGCACAGGAACACAAAACCTTAAGTGAAAGCGTTGCTGCTGAACAGCAATATATGTCCACTTTACAAAGATATGCTTATGTTATTGATACCTCTTTGCTGAATGTGCCGCAATTGCGCCGGCAGATTCAGCAATGGCTGCATCTGCCCGTGGCTCCGATGCGCGTAGTGCTGGAATCTTTTGGGTATAAATATGGCGTGCCCGCCGGACTGGATTTTGTCTTTGATGTTCGCTTTCTGCCTAATCCCTATTATGATTTTCACTTACGTCCCTTTAGCGGTCTGGATGAACCCGTCAGGACATTTTTTTCCCAGCAGCCAGTGATGGCAGAAATGATTGCAGAGTTAGCCGATTTTCTGCTGCGCTGGTTACCGCAGATGGAAAAAGAAAGCCGCAGCTATGTTAATATCGGTATTGGCTGTACTGGTGGTCAGCATCGTTCAGTTTATATCGTGGAAGCTTTAGCGCAGCAATTAAAGGCCTATTGCGTACTGGTGCGGCACCGGCAGTTAGAGTTAACTAATAATTCTGAAAAAACGGTATAATAAGAACGGTGAGTTATTCAGGCAGCCTGAAATTAGGCTGCCTGTGTGTTTTTTGTATAAGAGTTTTGTGTATCAGACAAGGACAGTTTATGGCTATTCAATGGTATCCCGGGCATATGAACAAAGCCAAAAAAGCCATTGCCGAACGGATTAAAAGCGTGGATATGGTCATTGAGGTACTGGATGCCCGTTTACCGGCTTCCAGTGCCAACCCATTACTGGCAAAACTGTCTGGTGACAAACCCAAACTGAAAATTCTGAATAAACAGGATTTGGCTGATCCTGAACGTACTGAGTTATGGCTGGCCGATTACCGTTCCCAGCCCAATACCAACGTGCTGGCACTGGACGCATCAGAAAAACAGGCAGCCAGTAAGATTATTGCAGCCTGCCGCACTCTGGTGCCAAACCGTCATGGTTTGGACCGCCCATTAAGAGTGCTTATCTGTGGCATTCCCAATGTAGGTAAATCTACTCTGATTAATGGTATGCTGGGTAAACGCAGTGCCAAAACAGGCAATGAGCCAGGTATTACCAAAGCTGAGCAGCGGCTGATACTGGCCGATGACTTCTGGTTATACGACACCCCCGGGATGTTGTGGCCAAAAATTATTGTAGAGGAGGCTGGTTATAATCTGGCCGCCAGTGGCGCTGTCGGACGTAATGCGTTGGATGAAGAAATTGTAGCATTGGAATTACTGGATTATCTGCGCCGGCATTATCTGCCTTTACTTCAGCAGCGCTATCAGGCTGACCTGAGTGAAAGTCCGCACTGGCGTGATGACAACTGGCTGGACTGGATTGGTAGAAAACGTGGTGCCCTGTTAAGCGGCGGACGCATTGATTACCAGAAAGCTGCTGAACGCCTGCTTACTGATTTCCGTGACGGGCTGATTGGCCGTATCACGCTGGAAACACCCAATCAATGGGCAGTGTGGCTGAAAAAGGGACAGCAGCACGAAGCGCAGCTTAAAGCTGAACGGGCAGCCAAAAAAGCAGCTCGTAAAGGTTAATCTTACATAGTCCATTGAAAACAGCATTTAAAGCGTTGAAACACATAACCATGAATCATTCTGTTTCCATCGAAGCATTGATTGAAGCTGCATTACTGACCCAAAGTGAGGCGTTAAGCGAGCAGGTATTAGCAAGCTTGAGGGAGCCGCCGTTATCAGCAGAAGAATTAGGTGACATACTGTCAGCACTGCGTGAGCGCTGGCAGGAACGGGCGCTGAATCTGGTACATAGTGCAGAGGGTTGGCGTTTTCAGGTAATCAGTGCAGCTTATCCGCAGTTGGCCAGTCTGGATGTGCAGCGCACACCACGTTATTCGCGCGCGGTACTGGAAACATTGGCTATAATTGCCTATCAGCAACCGGTAGCACGCAGTGATATCGAAGCTATTCGCGGTGTTACAGTTTCCAGCAATGTTTTACAGACCTTACAGGACCGAGGCTGGATAGAGATTATCGGGCAGCGGGATAGCGTGGGGCGGCCAAATTTGTGGGCCACTACAGCTACTTTTTTAAGTGATTTACAGCTGGAAAATTTAAGCCAGCTACCGCCTTTAACAGAATTGGGTGAATTGGTTTTACCCGATTTAAATGAACCTGCCGTGGCTCAAACCACCGCAGAAGAACCGTCTGATGACGGATTAGGAGTATAACTATGAGTCAAGCCAACAAAAAATTAACCAAGCGCCAGATACGTGATGGTGTGACCAATAAAAGCAGTAAGCCTACTGCCAGCAGACATACTGCCGGTAAAGCTAAATTTGCTTTTAAACGCCAAAATGAATCCACTGTACGCTCTGCATCCTCACAGCCTGAGGTACAGGGCGGCGCCAAAGTAAAAGTTCAGCGCGCCAGAAAACTGGTTCAGCGTACCCCAAATCAGGAAATTTTACAGCGTGCCCGGGTACTGAAAGAACAGCGTATCAATCTGGAAAAAATGGAACCAGTGCGCCTACAAAAAGCACTTGCTGCTTCAGGTGTGGGCTCCCGGCGTGAAATGGAACAGTGGATTAGCCAGGGAATGGTGCGGGTTAATGGTAAAGTGGCTCAATTAGGAGACAGAATTACCCCAGACGATGAAGTTAGTGTGCGCGGTTCGGCCATTAACATCAAATGGCCTGATCGCTTGCCACGTATTATGGTGTATTACAAACAGGAAGGTGAAATTGTCAGCCGCGATGACCCTCAGGGCCGCGTCAGTATCTTTGACCGGCTGCCACAAACTGCCAGCAGCCGCTGGGTAGCGATTGGTCGTCTGGATATCAATACATGTGGCTTGTTGATACTGACCACCTCCGGCGAACTGGTAAACCGTTTCGCGCATCCTAGTTTCGAAGTAGAAAGAGAATATGCTGTACGCGTTCTCGGTGAGCTGAGTGATGAACAAAAACAAAGCCTGCTCAACGGGGTTGAACTGGAGGATGGTATCGCCAAAGCACAACATTTGTGGGAACAAGGTGGCGAGGGTGCCAACAGATGGTACAACATTATCATTAAAGAAGGCCGCAACCGTGAAGTAAGACGTCTGTTTGAAAGTCAGGGGCTGACTGTGAGCCGTTTGGTTAGGGTGCGCTTCGGGCCGATTGCACTACCTAAAAGGCTGAAACGTGGCCAGTACTATGAATTTAATGAGTTTGAGGTGGCCAATATCATGAAATGGGCTGGTCTGTATCAATCTGATTCTGCAAGAAAAAAGGTAAGCAGATAGCCTACAATTTAATTAAATAGCTACCCCAGTATATGTTATATCTGATTAATTAATGTAGTAAATTTTTTACATTAAATTTTGGTTTTGTTGATTTATATCAACAAAAAGTGTAGTTTTATGCACAAATTAATTAAATACTTTGTATTCTTTTGCTAATCGGCGCAATATATACTTAAAATCGACTTTTGTATTGTTTGCCTAGTTGTCCACATTCAAGAGAATGGAGTCATAATGATTTCACCAATGCAGGTGCCTGAAATTGAGCATCGTACATTTGAATTGACACATTACGATGGGGTAACACGCACCGTATATTGTACTGATATAGAAACAGAGTTCCCTGATGGCTGTCTGATTACCTCAACGACAGATCTGAAGGGTATTATTACACATGCTAATGATGCATTTGTGCAGATGAGCGGGTGGTCACGTAATGAATTAATGGGTGCGGAGCATTATATTCTTCGTCATCCTGATATGCCGAAAGTGGCTTACAAGGATTTGTGGGATACCGTGCAACAGGGTAAAAAATGGCACGGCTATGTCAAAAATCTGCGCAAGGATGGTGGCTTTTATTGGGTATATGCCACTATTGTTCCCAATATTCGTGATGGTGTCGTTCAGGGTTATACTTCAGTGCGACGTAAGCCATCACGTAGCAAGGTATTGGAAATGCAGAGTCTCTATGAGGGATTAATGAAAGAGGAACGGGGTAATTCATGACTATTAATTTTCTGATTGCACCTGATTTTCCCCCAAAATATTATGCAGGCTGGCATTTTCTCAATACCCGTCTGCAACGGTTGATAGATGCGCCTGTGCATTTGTTTATGCCCAGTAACACTGAAGAAGAACAGCAGGAAATTGACAACAATAATGTTGATATCATTTATGCCAATCCATTTAATGCTTCCAAACTGATTCGTGAGTTAGGCTATTTGCCTGTAGTACGTCCAGTAAACCGTTTCGATGAAATGGTAATTGCCAGCGCTGCAGAAAGTGAAATTAAATCAATACAAGACATTAAGCCAGGCATGTCGATTCTGTGTACGGAAAATTATGATGTTAAGCTCATTGCCTTGCGCTTAATGGAAGCCGTCGACATAGAAGAACATGACCTTACATGGATTAAAAGTGAATCATTCCCAGCAGTGGCACGCGGACTCATTCAGCATGAGGGTGATATTGGTTTGTTTATGTCATCTGCCTACCATAAACTAACTCCAATTACCTTGAGCCGTTTGAATCTATTAATTGAAAGTAAAATCAATGATTTATATCACATGATTTTATTGCATCCCCGTAATGCCGGTATGCTGGAAACATTACAGCATGCATTCAGTTCCATGCATGAAACGCCTGCTGGCGCAATGTTACTGGAAGATTTAGGCCTGAATGACGGATTTGCCGTATTGAAGAAAGAAGAAGCTGAATTGCTGATTGACCTGATTGAAACATTACGCGATTAAACCTGTCGCAACCATTTTTATTTTATAATTGAAAACGCAACTTGTTGATGAAAACAGGTTGCGTTATTTTTTATAGTTGAGTAATGGTTATTCGTGTGAGTCACGCTAGTTTGCAAGCAAAAATGAATTCGCCCAGATTATTTTTGGCACCCATGCAGGGGTTGATTGATGCACCCATGCGCGATTTGTTAACCCGTATCGGCGGCTTTGATATTTGTGTCACTGAATTTGTCCGTATTACTCATACCGTACATGGGCGTTCCATATGGCTAAAATACATGCCAGAACTGGCACATGCTAATCAGACTCATGCTGGTACTGCCGTAGTAGTACAAATATTGGGCAGCCATGCTGAAAACATGGCGCAGAACGCCCGAAAAGTGGTTGAGCTGGGTGCTACGCACATTGATTTAAATTTTGGCTGTCCGGCACCCACTGTTAACCAGCATCAGGGTGGGGCAATCCTTTTACAGTATCCTGAAAAAATAGAGCAGATAGTGGCTACTGTGCGCCGGAATTTGCCTGCTGAAATCATGCTCAGTGCGAAAATGCGTCTGGGTTATGAGAATAAAGATTTGGCACTGGCCTGTGCTCAAGCCATAGAACAGGGTGGGGCAGGAGAGCTTACCGTTCATGCGCGTACCAAAACCGAAGGATACCGGCCGCCTGCACACTGGGAATGGATTGCCCGTATCAGACAGGCTGTTAGCATTCCTGTTATTGCAAATGGCGATGTATTCACGCTGGCCGATTATCAGCAAATTCGTTCTGTCAGCGGCTGTACGGATGTGATGCTGGGGCGTGGTGCCGTTCAGCGGCCTGATTTAGCCCGACAAATTGCCGCTTATAATCAGGGAAAAATAATTCCTTCTTTGTCATGGCCAGAAATTCTGCCGTGGATTAATGATTTTTTTGACTGCTGTTGCAGTAAAGCTGCCGCCAATGCTAACTATCCGGTAGCAAGGTTAAAGCAGTGGCTGGCAATGCTAAAATTAACCTATCCAGAAGCCGGGCAGTTATTTACTCAGTTACGTACTCTGACTACCATCGCAGATATCAGCCAGATTCTTAGTCAACAGCAAACAGAAAGCCAGATTACTGGATGAAGCATAAAATTATTCAATCTGCCAGCAATAGTGAACTTAAACATTTAGCCCGTTTAATTGCTCAATCAAATTACCGCCGTCAGCATCAGCTCGCCGTTCTGGAGGGAATACACCTTATTCAGACATTTATGCAGGCAGGGCATTCAATTCAAACGCTGTATGTACCGCAACTGCGCGAACATAACCATGAAATAGCTGCCTTAATAGCAAAAATGCCGTTGCAGAAAGTGGTACTGGTTGCTGATAATCTATTGGACAAAATCAGCGATTTAGTCAGTTCAAGAGAGCCAGTTGCAATAGTACAGTTACCAGAAAATACCGCTGCAACAGAGATTCAGGATGTCGTGCTGTTAGAGCGAGTGCAAGACCCCGGCAATGTGGGTACAATTTTACGCAGTGCACTGGCTGCCGGTATTGATAATATTGTCCTGAGCAAAGACAGTGTTGATGTCTGGTCACCCAAAGTATTGCGTGCAGCAATGGGTGCGCATGCTTATCTGAATATTCAAACTGTTACAGATTTGGCTGCCTGGTGTGCAGATTACACCTGGCCATTGTATGCTACTGCATTAAGCACATCGGCCAAAAGTATCTATACATTGAATCTGACTCAGCCTGCCGGCTGGCTGTTTGGTAATGAAGGCAGTGGTTTGAGTGCAAAAATACTACAAACTGCATCCAGACACGTGATTATTCCGATGAGCGGGCAAACAGAATCACTCAACGTAGCCATGGCTGCAACTGTCTGTTTGTTTGAACAACAGCGACAGCGGCTACAGGCAGGATGCTAAATAATTAATATTTTTTATTAAGCTGGCTGTTCTGATTGTCTTTAACCCTGAAATAAGGTGTTATCACAGGCAAACACGGCGGACAAACGGCCAGTTTGGTGTTATCCTGCAAATCTTCCAGAATGTGGATATATAAGACATTTCGAGCATGAATAAACGAATTGTAACAATCATCGCTGCCATTTTGGCAGTTATACTGCTTATTGCACTGGCTTTGCCTTATTATTTAGGAGCTAAAGCTCAGCAAAGTCTGGATCAGCAACGCGCTTTACTGGCCAAAAGTCCTTTTCTAGTGATTGATAAACAAAGCTATCAACGTGGCTGGTTTACTTCTACAGAAACCATGCAGATACGCTTTAAGCCAAGTTTCTTTGCCGGAGTGCAGCAGCAGTTACCCGATAATGTGCGTACAGTACTGCAACAGCCAATTACGCTGGTTAATCATGTACAGCATGGTTTATTTGCAGGCAGTATTCGTCCAGTACGCGCGCATGTAGAAACCGAATTGCGTTTCACTCCGCAAGCTCAGCAGATTCTGGCGCGTTTTTTCGGGCAGGAAGCACCAGTCAGACTGGAAAATACGATTAATCTGGGCGGCAGCGGCCAAATGCACGTTGTGATACCAAAATTCAATTACGAAGAATTGTCTGGTATCAAAATCAACTGGCAGGGGCTGGAATCAACGATTGATTATGCTGAAGACTTTAACAGTTATGACAGCCATACCGTCAGCCCCGGGCTGGATATGGTTCTTGCCAGCAAAGGACGTGCTTCCTATCAGGATTTGCAGCTTAATAGCCATACTGAACACGGCAAAACCTCACTCGCTTTAGGTAACAGCGATTTGCGTATCAAGGCCATTACCTTTACCTGGAACGATACCACAGACAATACTATCCGTCTGGATCAACTGGTTAATTTGGTAACCAACTTACAGATTGGTGCCTTCATCAGTCCGGCTGGCAACAGTATGCCTACCAAAATTATCATTCAGGATTTGAAACTGGCTACCTCTACTGAAGAAAAAGATCAATGGATTAACAGTAATGGTAAATTTGGCTTTGCCAAATTGCAGTATGGTAATGATATTTATGGCCCGCTGGATATTGATGCCTCGGCTGAACATCTGGATGCGGCCAGTCTGGTAGCAATCAATAATAAAATTACCCAGCTATCAAGCCAGAATCTGAGTAATGAGCAGCTACGCGCAGCAATAGTAGCGGCAGTGCGCAATGAAGGACTGGGTTTATTTACTCACGACCCACTTCTCAAACTCAACAGTTTTAAACTGCAAATGCCGCAGGGACTGATTGATATCCATGGTAGTTTGGGTTTCAAAAGCCTGCTTGCTTCCGATATGCAGCAACTGGGACTGATGCTGAATAAAACCGAAGCGGAAATGGATTTCGCTATTCCTCAGGCCATTATGGAAAATTTTGCCATCAGTCAGGCACGGGCGCTGTTTACGGTGGATGCCAGTGCCGGCGGTGCTGAAGCTCTGGAAGATATTGATCAGACAATCCGCCTGATGATTGATAGTGCGATTAAATCCATGCAGGCACGTGGTTACATACAGGTAACCAATGGTATTGTGAAAACACATCTTAAATTAATCAATGGTAAAGTTTATCTGAATGGCAAAATATGGAATATTGAACCTGAACCAGAGAATGAACCTGATTATGCCGAATTGCCGGCAGCCTCAGCACCAGAAGCTGCCAATACTCACTAAGCAGTAATGAAATCACAAAACCCTCTTAATCAATTGATTAAGAGGGTTTTATAATAAATGTTAAGTCAGTAAATACTGCTGGTCAGCATAGCGTCACTAAGCACTGGCAAAATATTACTGTCCGCGTAAAAAGAGTGCATCCAAATCCTGCAAACGCAATTTTACCCACGTAGGACGGCCATGATTACATTGATTTGCCCGTTCAGTCTGTTCCATATCCCGCAGCAAAGCATTCATTTCCGGTAGTGTCAGTTTACGCCCGGCACGTACTGAACCATGGCAGGCTAAAGTAGACAGAATACGATTTTCACGTTCCCGTATCACATCACTACTGCCAATGGTCATCAAATCAGCCAGTACCTGCTGTACCAGTTGCTGAATGTCACTTTTAACCAGCATTGCCGGTACCGTATGAACCACCAGTTGCTGATTATTTTCAATGGTAATATCCAGACCATAATCATGCAGGGTGGTAGCATATTCGGTTACCGAAGCAATTTCCTCATGGCTGGCAGTAAAGCGAACAGGAATCAGCAATGTCTGACTGCTCACCTTGCCATTAGCATCGCGTTGTTGCTTCATCTTTTCATAATTTACACGCTCGGCAGTGGCATGCATGTCTACCAGAATCAATGCTTCTTCAGCCTGTGCCAGAATATAAATATCCAGTAGCTGTGCAATGGCGTAGCCTAGCGGGGGCGCATTTGTCTCATTTGCCGATATCTGTACCGGTACTTGCGCAGCAGAAATACCCCGCACCTGTTCCCAGTTAGCCAGTTCACTATCAATTTTTTCAGCATCAGCTGTAGCAACCTTGTCTGCCGCTGATGTTGTTTCTGGCCTGTACAGTTCGGCATAAGTATTCAGGGCAGCTTGGGATTCTTTTAAACTTAAGCTGCGCTGTACTGGTGTATGGCTACGGTGATAGGGTGCCGGTGCCTGTTTTGAGCCAGTCTTTTCTTGTGCTGGAAACAGTTGTTGTACACTGGCTGGCTGTTTGTGCATGATATCTGCCAGCACTGCGGCTGGCTGAGAAATGGATTCAGTTTGAGTAGCATTGGTGGCGGCCAGACATTTATTCAAAGCATGAAAAATCAACTGGTGCACAGCCTGACTCTGCCGGAAACGCACTTCGGTTTTGGTAGGATGCACATTCGCATCGACATCCGTAGGCGGCAGCGTAAGAAAAAGCGCAAATGCCGGTGTTAATGCTTGATGCAAAACATCGTTATAAGCCTGTTTTACTGCATGTAAAATGATTTTGTCACGTACAAAGCGCTGATTGACAAAAATGTATTGCTGGCTGGTTTTTCCTTGCGCAAAAGTCGGTTTGCCAATCAGACCATGTAAACGCATGCCATTTATTGCTTCATCCACATTTAGGCTGGCTGCGATAAAATCTGCTCCCATAATGGCGGTGCAGCGTTCCGAAAGGGATTGTGCCGGTAGCGTGAATATATTCTTGCCGTTGTGCTGTAATTCAAAAGCTACATCAGGATGTGCCAGAGCCAGACGTTCTACCATGGTACGGCAGTGAGCAAACTCGGTGCTTGGTGATTTAAGAAACTGGCGTCTGGCCGGTGTATTGAAAAAAAGTTCAACAACTTCTACCGTGGTGCCTGAAGCGTGTGCTGCCGGCTTGACGGAACTCAGCTTACCATCTTCTGCATAAATCTGGGTAGCGTGGGTAGCAGTAGCAGTGCGGCTGGTTAAAGTTAAGCGGCTTACTGAAGCAATACTGGCCAGCCCTTCACCGCGAAACCCCATGCTTACTACCTTTTCCAGATCTTCCAGTGTGCTGATTTTGCTGGTGGCATGGCGATGCAAGGCAAGTGGTATGTCTGTCTCGCTCATGCCCTGTCCGTCATCAGTTACAGACAAGCGTTTAATGCCACCGGCTTCCAGTTGAATATCAATACGGCTGGCTCTGGCATCGAGACTGTTTTCAATAATTTCTTTAAGCGCATTGGCCGGACGCTCAATCACCTCTCCGGCTGCTATTTGATTAATTAAATGATCGGGTAACAGATGTATCTGGCTCATATCTTGCCTGTAAGTTTTGAAATCAGCAGCAGAATAAAATTAAATATCTAATTGTTTTTGTATGCTGTCTGCCTGTGTCGCAGAATCTCAATAATGGCCGGTAAAAAAGAAATGGCAATAATTATAACCAGTGCCAGAGAAAGATTCTGCTTAATAAATGGCAGATTACCAAAAAAATAGCCGGCATAGGAAAACAGCACTACCCAGAGAATAGCACCAATACAGTTGTAACGCAGAAAATGACCATAATGCATATGGCTCATACCGGCCACAAAGGGCGCAAATGTTCGTACAATTGGTACAAAACGCGCAATAATAATGGTTTTTCCACCATGTTTTGCATAAAATGCCTGCGTTTTGTGTAGATAAACCTGCCTGAATAGCCGAGATTGTGGATTGGCAAACAGAAGCGCACCGAATTTCTTTCCAACTGAGAAATTTACCGCATCACCAATAATTGCTGCTGCTAGCAACAGTACCACCATCAAATGGACATTCATCTCGCCAACGGCCGCTATTCCGCCAGCCGCAAATAACAAGGAATCACCCGGCAGAAAAGGCGTAACCACCAACCCAGTTTCGCAAAAAATCAAAACGAATAGAATAACATAAATCCATACACCATATTGAGTAACAATAAATTGCAGGTGCTGGTCAATATGTAAAATAAAATCTATCAGAGTGGAGATGATGTTCATAGGCCATGGCGAGAGAGACAAAAGGAAGCATTTTAACGCAAAGCATTCCGTGACAGCAGTTATATGCATGTTAAAATCAAATTTATAACCTTCAGCCACAATTAAGGCTGATATAGACTAAATTTAATCTACTGAAGATATTATGAGCCAATATGTGTACTCAATGCTGCGCGTAAGTAAAACCGTGCCGCCACAAAAACAGATTATCAAAGATATTTCCCTATCCTTTTTTCCGGGCGCCAAAATTGGTCTGTTGGGACTAAACGGTGCAGGCAAATCTACTGTACTGAAAATCATGGCTGGGGTGGATACCGAGTTTGAAGGTGAAGCCATTGCAATGAGTGGCATCAAAATCGGCTACTTACCACAGGAACCACAATTAGATGCTGATAAAACTGTACGCGAAGAAGTGGAATCTGGACTGGGTGATATAGCCGGTGCGCAGAAGAAACTGGAAGAAGTTTATGCCGCTTATGCCGAACCAGATGCTGATTTTGATGCACTGGCCGAAGAACAGGCACGTCTGGAAGCCATCATTACCGCTGGTGCCGGCGATAATATCGAACATCAGCTTGAAATTGCTGCTGATGCTTTACGTCTGCCAGACTGGGATGCGCGAATCGGTAATTTGTCTGGTGGTGAAAAACGCCGTGTGGCCTTATGCAAACTGTTATTAAGCAAACCGGACATGCTACTGCTGGACGAACCTACCAACCATCTGGATGCTGAATCAGTAGAATGGCTGGAGCAGTTTCTGGTTCGTTTCCCCGGTACGGTAGTTGCCGTAACACACGACCGCTATTTTCTGGATAACGCCGCTGAATGGATTCTGGAATTAGACCGTGGCCATGGTATTCCGTGGAAAGGCAATTATAGTTCCTGGCTGGAACAGAAAGAAGCGCGGCTGGAACATGAAGCAAAAGCAGAAGCTGCACGTATCAAAGCCATGAAACAAGAGCTTGAGTGGGTACGCCAGAATGCACGCGGACGTCAGGCCAAATCAAAAGCCCGTCTGGCTCGCTTTGAGGAAATGAGTAATTATGAATACCAGAAACGCAACGAAACACAGGAAATTTTCATACCGGTGGCTGAGCGTCTGGGCAATGAAGTGATCGAATTTGAGCATGTCAGCAAAAGTTTTGGCGACAAATTACTGATTGATGATTTGAGTTTCAAAATTCCGCCGGGTGCCATTGTTGGCATTATCGGTCCCAATGGCGCAGGTAAATCCACATTGTTTAAGCTGATTACCGGGCAGGAACAGCCGGATCAGGGGCAGGTGAAGATTGGGCAGACTGTTAAAATGTCAGTAGTAGACCAGAGTCGTCACGGCCTGCATGAAGATAAGAACGTGTTTGATGAGATTGCAGAGGGGCGTGATATTTTACAGGTGGGGCAATTTGAAATTCCGGCACGTGCCTATCTGGGGAGATTCAATTTCAAAGGCAGTGACCAGAGCAAAATTGTCGGTAAACTTTCTGGTGGCGAACGTGGCCGGTTGCATCTGGCTAAAACCCTGATTTCTGGTGGTAATGTATTATTACTGGATGAACCTTCCAATGATCTTGACGTGGAAACCCTGCGCGCACTGGAAGATGCATTACTGGAATTTGCAGGCAGTGTACTGGTGGTATCACACGACCGCTGGTTTCTTGACCGCATTGCTACGCATATTCTGGCGGCTGAAGGTGAATCCAGATGGGTATTTTTTGATGGTAATTATCAGGAATATGAAGCAGACAAAAAACGCCGTCTGGGTGAGGAGGGCGCCAAACCCAAACGCATTCGTTACAAACCGGTAACCCGCTGATACCCTAAAGCCGGACAGGCTGATTTTAGTAATCAGATTTGTCCGGCCTATCTCTCTTAATCTCTATAGTTAACATTCATAATAATTAATGCTCTAAACATTGAAACTTTTCAATGGTCACCATACCGCAAAAGTACTTGAAAAACGCTGGTTCAGCACCATTTTCACATTCAATTTTATTGCATATTTTCAGGAAAGATTGAGGCATTACATGGCTGAAGTTTATGATTCTCCTCCAGTGCAGCCAACCACAATGGCAATGTTGCCCCTGCGTGACGTTGTTGTTTACCCGCATATGGTATTGCCCCTGTTTGTAGGTCGGGAAAAATCCATAGCGGCTCTGGATGCAGCAATGGAGCATGACGAACCAGTATTCTTACTGGCCCAGAAAAATGCTGATACTGATGAGCCGCATGCAGAAGATATGTATGCTATGGGTACAGTAGCCAGTATTCTGCAAGTGCTTAAATTACCTGATGGTACCGTTAAAGTATTGGTAGAAGGTTTGTATCGGGCCCAAGTACAGTATATCGATGAAAGTGGCCCATATGTCGAAGCACACATCGTTAAATGTGAAGATACTGATGAGGATACTCATAATGATGAGGCGTTGCGTCGCACATTGTTATCCCAGTTTGAGCAACTGGCAAAATTAAACAAGAAAATTCCGGCAGAAGTGGTAACTACTATCCATGGAATTGAACAGCTAAGTCGGCTGGCTGATACCATTGCTGCCCATTTACAGCTAAAACTGGATCAGCGCCAGCAGATTCTGACCATGGTAAATGTCACCGCACGTCTGGAGCATTTGCTACACCTGCTTGAGTCCGAACTGGATATTCTTCAGGTGGAAAAACGTATTCGTGGCCGAGTGAAACGGCAGATGGAAAAATCGCAGCGTGAGTACTATCTGAATGAGCAGGTAAAAGCGATTCAGAAAGAACTTGGCGAAGAAGATGATGATCTGGCTAATCTTGAAGCACAGATTCGTCAGGCTGGTATGAGCAAAGAAGCTGAAGAAAAATGTCTGTCTGAATTCAAAAAGCTACGCATGATGCCACCTATGTCTGCGGAATCTACCGTCGTGCGTAACTATATTGATACCCTGCTTGAATTACCATGGAAAAAGAAATCCAAAGTCAGCAAGGATATTGCCAAAGCAGACCTGATTCTGAATGCAGATCATTATGGCTTGGAAAAGGTAAAAGAGCGCATTCTTGAATATCTGGCCGTACAGAAGCGCATGAACCAGCTCAAAGGTCCTATTTTGTGCCTGGTTGGGCCACCTGGGGTAGGTAAAACCTCACTGGGTGAATCTATTGCTAAGGCTACCGGCCGTAAATATGTGCGCATGGCACTGGGTGGGGTACACGATGAAAGTGAAATTCGTGGCCATCGTCGTACCTATATTGGCTCCATGCCCGGTAAAATTCTGCAAAACATGGCCAAAGCTGGTGTAAAAAATCCACTGTTTTTGCTGGATGAGATTGATAAATTAGGTAATGATTTTCGTGGTGATCCGGCCAGTGCTTTACTTGAAGTGCTCGATCCTGAACAAAATCATTCATTTTCCGACCACTATGCAGAAGTAGAGTTTGATTTGTCGGATGTGATGTTTATTGCTACATCCAACAGCCTGAATATTCCTACGCCACTGCTTGACCGTATGGAGATTATTCGTCTTTCCGGTTATACCGAAGACGAGAAAATCAATATTGCCATGAAATATCTGGTAGCCAAGCAAACTAAGCAAAACGGTGTACGTGAGGGTGAAATCCGCATCGAAGAATCTGCTGTGCGCGATATTATCCGCTATTACACCCGCGAAGCCGGTGTACGCTCACTGGATCGTGAGATTGCCAAGATTTGCCGCAAAGTGGTTATGAAGCAGGCTGTTGCAGAAGAGAAAGTGGGTGCTGGTAAAGGTAAGAAAGCCAAATCCAAACCGGAAGAAATTATTATCAATGCCGACAATTTACATGATTATCTGGGCGTGCGCCGCTTTGATTATGGTGTGGCAGAAAATGAAAATCGTGTCGGACAGGTTACCGGTCTGGCCTGGACTGAAGTGGGTGGTGAGCTCTTAACCATTGAAGCCAGCAAGTTCCGTGGTAAAGGAAACATTCTACGCACCGGCAAACTGGGCGATGTGATGCAGGAATCTGTGAGTGCTGCATGGAGTGTTGTACGTTCCCGAGCTGAAAGTCTGGGTATTGAACCCGATTTTTATGAGAAAAACGACATTCATGTTCATGTCCCCGAAGGTGCTACTCCCAAGGATGGACCCAGTGCTGGTAGCGCAATCACTCTGGCTCTGGTTTCAGCGTTTACCGGCATTCCAGTACGAGCAGATGTAGCCATGACAGGTGAAATTACCCTGCGGGGTGAAGTACTGCCGATTGGCGGCCTGAAAGAAAAGCTGCTGGCGGCTTTACGCGGTGGTATCAAGCATGTACTGATTCCGAAAGACAATGTTAAAGATTTGGAAGAAATTCCGGCTAACATCTGTGAAAAGCTAACCATTCATCCGGTACAGTGGATTGATGAAGTGCTCAATCTGGGACTGGCATATCCGCCTAGTCCTTGGCAAAGCGTTCCAGAAGAGGGCGTATTAGCCAAGTCTGCGACTAAGTCAACTACAAAAACCGTAAAACATTGATATGCAGCCATTCACCAACACTAATTGGTGAATGGCTTTGTTTTTGGCCTGTTTTAACTCATTGCGTCTGTATCGATGCTTGACATAAAGAATTTGGCCTTGTTATAAAGTAATCGTAATGTATTGTTCAGGCTCTACCAGACATGTGGTACCTGAAAATCATATGAACATAACAACAGAAAGGGACTTTATTGTGAATAAGTCTGAATTGATTGAAGCCATTGCCCAAGAGGCCGATTTATCTAAAGCTTCTGCAGCGAAGGCACTAGACGGTATGATCAGCGCTGTCACCAATGCACTGAAAGGTGGCGATACGGTAACACTGGTGGGTTTTGGTACATTTTATGTTGGTGAGCGTGCGGCTCGTGCTGGACGTAATCCCAAAACTGGTGAACCATTGGAAATCAAGGCCGCTAAAACGCCTAAATTCCGTGCCGGTAAAGCACTGAAAGACGCTCTTTAATTTGAGGTTGCGTAATACATCAAGGCGGGATATCCCGCCTTTTCTGTTGTCTGTCGTTTTTGTGCATATGCGCTTCAAACAGCATGGTTTAGCTTAACAAAAAACGCTACAATAGGAAGTATTATCTGCTTTAGAAAAGTTAACTGAATCTCATGTTCCACATTGTAGAAAAATATAGAACACCGGCCCAGATTATTCTGGGTGTAATTTGCCTGAGTTTTGTGTTTGCAGGTGGTTATTCGCTGGCTGTCCCAGGTACTGATTACATCAGTAAAATTGGTGATATTAAAATCAAAGTTAATGATGTTAATGATTTTCAGCGGCGATTACAGAATGCCTCCGGCAACCCAGTGAGCAAACAGCTTGCTTATGACAGTCTCGTTGATCAGGCCTATATTCAGCAAGGTGCCCATGATATGGGTATCAGCGTATCAATCGAACAGATAAAGCAGGTTATTGCATCCGATCCGAGTTTTCAGGAAAACGGAAAATTTGTTGAAGCCAAATATCGTGCATTTCTGCAACAGGCTGGCATGTCTGAAGAAGCGCTAGTAAATGGTTTGCGTCAACAGTATGCCATGCAAACCATGCTCAATCTGATGAAAGCCGGTAATCTGGTTAGTGATACACAGGCAACGCAGATGGTTAATCTGTTGCAGGCTGCACGCCAATTACAGACAATCACTTTTCCCGCAGCAGATTTTGCTAGCAAGGTAGCCATAGACGACAGCAAGCTGAAAGCTTATTACGAAGCTAACAAAAAACAGTATTATCTGCCACAGGCAGTAAAATACGAATTTGTGCAGCTATCTGCCGCCGAACTGGGTGCTAAAGAGAATGTCAGTGAAGCAGAATTGAAAGAAGCTTATGACCAGATTCCAACTTCTGCCTCTGCACCCAAGCCAGCTCTGGAAGACGTAAAAGCACAGCTAACTCAGGAGATTCAGGCTCGTAAAGGCGTAGCGCAGGTAGCCAAAATGAAAGAAAGTGTCAGTGATCTGGCCTTTAACAACCCTAAAACATTACAACCTATTACTGACAAGCTTGGCTTGCAGATTCACAAGGTTGATCAAGGCTGGATAACCCGTGATATGGCCAGCGCTGGTGGTATGCCGAAGGCCTTGCAGGATGTTTTGTTTGGCAATGATGTACTGGTTAAACGCTACAACTCTGAACCGGTTGATATTGGCAATGGAACATACTGGGTAGTGCGTGCTCTTGATGTACGCAAAGAGCATCAGGCACCCTTTACAGAAGTTAAATCACAGGTACAGCAGGATTATGTTGCTGTAGAAAGCAAAAAGCTTGCCACAGCAGCAGCCAAACAGGCTTTGGATGCCGTAAATAAAGGTACCAATTCCAACCTATCATGGTCGCCTAGTGCTGATCTGACACCACAACAGGCCGTGGCCCTTATGTCCAAGGATGATTTCCAATCCTGGATTAAAGCCAAACCGGCAAATGGCAAACCAGCATATATCATGCTCAAGGATCAGCAAAATCCGGTGCTGGTAAAAATTAATGCAATCATGCCACCACAGGATATGGGTAATGTTTTGCCACAGGCCAAACAGGTGATCAGTCAGAGTCTGGCGCAAAATCTGGCAACCAGTAATCTGGAGTGGTTAAAGAGCCGTTATAAAATCAAGCAGGGCGTACAGAAACTGGAAACTGGTGACGAGCAATAATTTCCATCATTGACCTTATAAATTTTTATAAGGTCAATATCGTCTGATAACCTGCTGCTGTATTGTGTTGCATACTGTCTGATTCATATTTTCGCAGTTTAAGGATTGTTGTGTTGTATACCAGTTACCATGCCATTACGGGTGAGGTTCTGTTCAACCGTAAAAGTCTGACAAAAGCTGAATTCGAGCTACAGTATCAGCAACTGGCCCGACAACAACATGGCTTTGCCAGCGAAAATGTACAAACTCGTACCCGCCGTTTACTTGCTTTTGCTCAGCGTCTGGAACAGGCAAAAGCCGAGCTGGCCTATCAGATTTGTATTGAAGTAGGGCGCTGTTTGCGCGAATGTGAAGCAGAAATCAGTAAATCAATTGCATTAATCCGCTATTACGCCCATCTGGCACCTGAACTACTGGCACACAAAACCATTGCTACACAGGCAAGCCTGAGTCAGGTGCGTTTTGAGCCATTGGGTACTGTACTGGCCGTTATGCCGTGGAATTATCCAGTATGGCAGATTCTGCGTTTTGCCATTCCGGCCTTATGTGCGGGCAACGCCTGTCTGGTAAAGCCGGCTCCTTCAGTAGGCCAAATCAGCCAGATGCTGTTTGATCTGACAGGTAATGACTTACCTTTACAACTGACTTGGCTAGATAATGATGATATCGAGTATGCCATTGCACACACACAGGCACTGGCTTTTACTGGTTCTACTCAGACAGGACGTTATCTTGCTGCACTGGCTGGCCGGCATCTGCGTAAATGCGTCATGGAGCTGGGTGGAAGCAATGCATTCATTGTATTAAATGATGCAGATGTGAAACAGGCCGCTTCAGAGGCGTGTTATTCGCGTTTTCGTGATGCCGGACAATCCTGCAATGCAGCCAAACGGCTTATAGTCCATAATGAAATTGCAGAAGATTTTCTTGCGGCGTTGCAGCAGCATTGTCAACAATTGCAGATGGGTGAACCATGGCTGCCAACGACCACTTTAGCACCACTACACCGGCAGGATTTACGTACAGCTGTCCACACACAGGTACAGGATGCGCTGGCTCATGGTGCGCAATGTCTGCTTGGTGGTGAAATTCCAAGCGATATGCCGGGCTGGTTTTATCCAGCCACTATATTGGATAAAGTAAATCCGGATTGTCGCGTATACAATGAAGAGGTATTCGGACCAGTGGCTATTATCCTGCGTGCGCGAGACAATGCCCATGCACTGAAGCTGGCCAATGACAATCCTTTTGGTCTGGGCGCCAGTATTTATACGCAGGATGCCTATTTAGCATGGCAGTTTGCCGAACAGTTAAATGTAGGGAGTGTATTTATCAATCGCCATACCAGCAGTGATTTGCGTTTGCCGTTTGGAGGTGTAAAAGATTCTGGATTCGGGCGTGAATTGTCTGAATTTGGTATCTATGAATTTGTTAATATTAAAACTTACTGGCAAAAATAAGTGGCTAAGGCTGATAGTGATTGCATTGTTTGAAAAAAAATGTAATAACGATAGAAATAATATTTATTGCATAAAATAATGACACTGCTTAGTGAAAAGGGATAAAAATCATGTATGTGGCCAGACGTTTTTACTGGTTCGTACTCGCAATAATACTCATTCTGATAGCGATAGTGTGGCAGATTAAATCGCACAAACACAAGACTGTGTATTTTGATGCAAATAGTCAGGTTGTTCAAAAACAGTCTGAAGTACAACATGTGCAACAATTTCATGATAATGGCAATCATATCGATGTACAGGAATTTTCTGATCCGGCTAAAAGCAAATACAGTGATAGCTATGCTTTACCGATAGATAAACTGCAACAGTTTATTCCGGCCATGAAAGAAGGCAAATTACAGCTACAGTATCCAGATGGCCATAAAAAAATACAGGGTGACTACAAAAACGGCAAGCCTGTTGGGAAATGGCATACTTGGTATCCCAATGGTCAGAAGGCAATTGAAATGAACTGGCGAAAGGGTATGCCGAATGGCCGTACTTTAAGCTGGTATGAAAACGGGCAAAAACGTGGGGAGCTGTATTTTGTTAATGGTAAAGCTGAAGGCCGCTGGCAGCGCTGGTATCCAAATGGCCAGATAAAACAGGATATGAATGTACATCAGGGCGTAGTTCAAACCATGACAACATGGGATGATAAAGGACATCTGCTTGCCGATGTGGCTATACATAATAATAAGGTAAGTGGTGTAGTGCTGAGCTGGTATGATTCCGGTGCTAAAAAAAGTGAATCGATATTTGAAAAAAACGAATTGATACGCAAAACCGAATGGGATGAAGACGGCTTGATTGTTGATCTGGATGGCAATTAAAAAATATTCGTAGCTAATTATTTAAAATAAATATCCTTATGTAATGCACAGCGTGGATTGAATGATGCCTGACAAAATGGACAGGTATATTGCTGATATTGTTCATAAGTCAGAAGACTTTTGCACTTACCGCACATAACTGGCTTGCTGTTTGCAGTTGCCATGGGAACAAACTGATGGTCACATAGCTGGTCATGACATTTAAAACAGGCATAATATTGCTTACATTGGCCACATTGAAGTGCGGCAATATCATTTTCATTATGATAATGTACACAGCGACCACATGAATCAGTTTCAATTCCTAAAATCATGTTCTTATTTATCAATTCTATTTAATTTGAATATATTATAATGAAATTGCCGGCTTTATCAATTAACAGGCTAGTATCAACTAAAGCGACATAATTATTATACGCAAGCACATATATCTAAAGGCTGAAATTGTAAAAAAACCGAATCCTTAAAACAGATTCGGTTTGTCATGACTAAGTAGCTTTAGATTACATGCGTTCAATTAAAGCCTTGCCGAATGCAGAGCAGGAAACTTCTTTTGCACCTTCCATCATGCGGGCAAAATCATAAGTAACGATTTTATCAGCAATGGCTTTTTCAATAGAAGCATTCACCAAGTCTGCTGCTTCTTTCCAGCCTAAATGACGCAACATCATTTCAGCAGACAGAATAAGGGAGCCCGGATTAACTTTGTCCTGACCAGCATATTTGGGCGCTGTACCATGAGTAGCTTCGAAGACAGCGTATTCATCAGAAATATTGGCACCCGGAGCAATGCCAATACCGCCTACCTGTGCTGCTAAAGCATCAGAAATATAATCACCATTCAGATTCAGGGTGGCGATCACATCATATTCAGCCGGGCGCAACAGAATCTGCTGCAAGAAAGCGTCGGCAATACAATCTTTAATAACGATATTTTTGCCAGTTTTCGGATTCTTGAATTCACACCATGGGCCTTCACCAATTAAAGTGGCACCAAATTCATTTTTAGCCACTTCATAAGACCAGTCACGGAAACCGCCCTCGGTGAATTTCATAATGTTACCTTTATGAACAAAAGTAACGCTGTCACGGTCGTTATCAATAGCATAACGGATGGCAGCACGAGTCAAGCGCTGTGTACCTTCTTTGGATACTGGTTTGATACCAATACTGGAAGTTTGCGGGAAACGGATTTTGGTAACACCCATTTCGTTTTGCAGGAAATTGATTATTTTTTTGGCATCTTCTGTTTCAGACAGCCATTCAATACCAGCATAAATATCTTCGGTATTTTCACGGAAAATAACCATGTTCACCTTGCTTGGGTCTTTCAGTGGAGAAGGTACACCGGTGAAATACTGTACAGGACGAACACACTGATATAAATCCAGTTGCTGGCGAATAGCAACGTTCAGTGAACGGATACCGCCGCCAACAGGGGTAGTCATCGGCCCTTTGATGGCTACTTTATATTCTTTGATGGCTTCCAGTGTTTCATCTGGTAACCACACATTTTCACCATAAACTTTAGTCGCTTTTTCGCCAGCGTAAACTTCCATCCAGACGATTTTTTTAGCGCCGTTATAAGCTTTGGCTACCGCAGCGTCAATAACCTCTCTCATCACTGGTGTAATGTCAACACCAATACCATCGCCTTCAATAAAGGGAATAATAGGATCATTCGGGATGGCTTGACCGGAAACGATTTTATGACCTTCTGTCGGCACTTTAATGTGACTCATGGTAACTCCTGTGATGTTACTTTTTCTGATGGGTGACTACACACTTCCGTTTGTAGTCTGTCAAACTAATTATCCTTTATTTTGTTAACTTAGGCCAGAGAAATGTAGTTTGATGTAGTCGTAAATCTGCTTTAGGCAGAAGAATGCAGATACAGTTAGCATTCAGGCCAAAATTTGTTTAGTAAGTGTTCCCCGGCGCCCATAAATCGGATTGATACTCGTGCTGATGAAAGTGGCTGATACCCAGACCTATCAGTCGAAATAGGGCGCTGTCGTTAGGCATACGTTTAAGTAAATCCTGTCCGGCAGCAATCAGAGCAGGAGCATCTGGTAAAGGCGACGAATAAGTTTGGGAGCGGGTATAAATTTGAAAATGTGTATTTTTTAATTTCAATGTGACACAACTACCTTGAAGCTGTTTATATTGCATGTTCTTAACCAGCGTCTGCGCCAGTTCAGGCAGATGATGGGCTATTTCAATCAGATTTTCGTTATCATTCAGCGTAATTTCAGTAGAAATTTGCTGACGGTCACGTTCAGCCGTCACTTCACGGTCATCGCGGCCTTGAGCCAAATCAAACAGCCGGTAACCCCAGCGGCCAAAATGGTGCACTAAAACAGATAGGCTTACCTGGCTCAGATCGCCTACTGTCGTCCAGCCTAAGGCGCGCATTTTTTGTTCGGTAACTTTACCGACGCCGGGAATTTTGCCTAATGGCAGACTGTGTAAAAAGGCCATAACCTGTGCAGGTGCGATAACAAACTGGCCATTGGGTTTACGCCAGTCGGAAGCAATTTTAGCCAGAAATTTATTGGGCGCAATGCCTGCCGAAGCTGTCAAGCCAGTTTCAGCCAGTATAGCGGCGCGTATTTCGCGCGCAATATCACGTGCATAGGGTAATATTCCCTGATAGCTGGTTACATCCAGATAAGCTTCATCCAGTGATACAGGTTCAATCTGTTGAGTATAGCGGCTAAAAATACTGTGGATGTGCTGTGATACAGCGCGATATTTACTGAAGTCTGGTGGAATATAGATTGCCTGAGGACATAAGCGTTTGGCCGTGGTTACGGCCATGGCTGAATGTAAACCATACTTGCGTGCAGCATATGAAGCAGCACAGATAACCGATCTGGGCCCATCCCAGGCAACCACTACGGGCTTGTTCTTTAGTTCAGGACGGTCGCGCAATTCTACTGACGCGTAAAAGGCATCCATATCAATATGGATTATTTTTCGTTCTGACATATTACCCTGTGCGATATAGAATGATTATTTTCAATTTATCCTGTTCTGTATTGGTTGGAACTGATAAATATATATTTTAATTAATATTTTTAATGAATCTAAATTCATTAGATAAAATAGAATCCAATAACTTTTGTATTGTACTATTTTCGCTGGTATATGAACCAATATAGAGAATGTATGCTACTTTACCATACTGCCATTTTTCAAACTTTGATTTAAAATGGTCAGTATTTGTACTTGTTCCAATCTGTTTATATACTTATGACTAGGTAATCTTATTATATTGATATAGTGGTTAACGTCCAGAATATATCTTTATACACTAAATGATAAATAACCAGATTATGAACAGGCACCAGCAATAAATAACATTACTGGTGCCTAGTTTGCAATTATGGATTAATGTAATGCGTAGCCACTCAGATACTTAATGCGTTCATTAGTCATCTGTGTGTCACATTCCAGCCGCAGAAATTCTGCATGAGTCGGTGTGTCTGCTTTAGCAGCTTTTTCCTGACATTGACTGTTCTTACGGGCTATCCATTTCTGCTCTTCCTGCTGTAACGTTTTGCGTACAGTATCATCAAGATTACGCCAGTGTGTATTAATAACACTGTTGGCGTTGCGGTTATTATCCCGTGCCAGTTGCAATTGATTAGCCGTAATCTCGGTTGATTTACTGCTGTTTTCTGAAATTTTGCCTGCATTATTGCTGCTATCGGCTTGATTGTTGCTGTTTATAGCAGGTATATGGCCGTTAAGAATGGCACTGGCCATTTGCGCAGTCGGGCTTAACTGGTCTATAGGCGAAACTTTTGCATTAGGATTGGTAATCAGAGTAATGGCATCAGCGCGATTGTAGGTATGGCCGGCAATGACTACTGTATCTTTGATACCATACGGCAGCAGAGCATTACCCAAAACGGTACCTAATGTTTGAATACCTGCCTGATCGAAATTGCTGGCAGCACTGGTAGCTGAAGCCGCATTGGTATTGCCGGCAACGGGAGCATATTTAACAGGCTTGGTGAAAACACTGTCATGTAGAGTAACTTCATTGCCCTGCAACTGCTGATTCAGATGTGCAATGAAATCTGATTTACCAAATAACAGCGGTGCATTAGTTTGAATTTGCTGCCAGATATTGGCCGGAACCGTAATCTTTAATTCACTGCTGCAAATTGGATTACCATTACTGTCCTTATCTAACTTACCATCTGACAAAGCAATATTCAGTTCATGGCTGGCACCGATTACTTTTTCAGCATCCACAAACTGACGGCTGTCATTTTGGGCAAACTGGCGCGCATTGTTATCAATACCGGTTTGCAGGGTTTGCTGAATCTGGTTGCGTAACTGTTCACTATTACAGCTTAATTGCGGTGATGAGGTTGAATCATCCCGTGAACAGGCGGCCAGAGAAAGAACACTGATGATGCTGTACACAAGTATGCTTTTTTTCATGATTGTTTCCTAAGCATTGATAATGAATATAGACAACATGATTACAAATAACCCAGCTTTATTATGCTGCGCATGTAATTTTTAATCATTTGATTTTACTAAAAAATACAAAAAAAGCCTGAAACATGTTCAAGCTTAGGATACAACATGTGGAAATTAACGCAAACTATCAAGCATCGCATAGATCGGGCTTAGAATTGCTTCACCCAGACGCAGAGAACGCTGTCCGTTCCAGCCAAAGTCATCATCTGGCCACTGATGGTTATCCTTAAATGGCATTTCCAGGGTGTAGGCTAAACATTTAAAAGTTTCACCAATATAAGATGTAGCCATATTCATATTTGCCTCGCCCGGTGCATCTTTTTCATAACCATATTTATCCTGAAAATCTGGGCTGGCCATCAGAAAGGCATGTTTGAACTGTTCCTGTAATGTATGCAGACGCTCATCAAAAGAGGGTATGCCCTCATTACCGGAAAGAAATACATAGGGAATAGATTCATCTCCATGAATATCGAGAAATAAATCGACGCCGGTTTCATGCATTTTTTGACGAACTACCAAAACCTCTGGGCTGCGCTCCATGCTGGGCTGTAACCATTCACGATTTAAATTAGCACCGGCTGCATTAGTGCGCAGATTTCCTAATGCAGAACCGTCTGGATTCATATTAGGAACGATATAAAAAGTGGCTTGATCCAATAGTGCGCGAGCAGTTGAATCCTGATGATCAAGCAAACGATTGAGTAATCCTTCGATAAACCATTCTGCCATGGTTTCGCCCGGATGCTGGCGTGCAATAATCCATATTTTCAGATCACTGGCTGCCTGATTACCGATAGTTAATAAATTAATATCGCGTCCTTGCAGTGTACTGCCTAAGTCTTCTATCTGGCACAGTCCGCTACTTTGCGAATCGCCAAGTAAATTAAGGTGCTGTTCATAGGAATACGGTTCAAAATAAGCGTAATAAACACTGTTTGCCAATGGTGTGTGATTAATGCTGAGTATTCCGTTTTCGTAAGTAGTAGGAACGCGAAACCAGTTGACGCGATCATAAGAGCACATTGCCTCATAATCTTCCCAGCCGGCTGGGTAGGCAGATTCAGCAGCATTGATAAAGTGTAGCTGAAGATTCTGGTAGGCTACACCCTGAACGCGGAAATAAAACCATTGACGAATATTGGCTGCGTTGTCTTTTGGTAATCTCAGTTGAATATTGTCAGGATTTTGAGCATCTACAATTTCAATATTGCCGCCATCAAACTGGGTACTAATTTTAAGCATGAAACCACTTTCATATGAGCCACTAATTTAAATTAGGTATATTGTATTCTTTTTGTAGCTGATTTTCGATGTCGAGTATCTGTCTTGCTGGTTGAAAGTATTGTTATCGCCTGCGAGCCTATATTATCGGTGTTTTCAGAGTAGTCGGCTAGTGTTGTGCAGAGGAAAATATTGGTTCAGGCTTGCCTAAAAATTTGGGTTGTTTGTGTTTGATATATAGGTCACTAACAGCTTTGACTCGTGCTAAAATTTCACGGAATATTACTTTTGCATAATTCTTGCCGGTTGGAGCGGTTACTGCATAGCATTGCGCATCTAGTTGATGTTTTCGGGAAATAAGTATGGCGCGGTCACAATGAAAACGTTGCGTAATAATGGTAAAACTGTTTACCTGAAAAATTTTTTCGGCTCGAAGGATAGAGTCTAAAGTCCTTAACCCACCATAATCCAGTGTCATGGATGAAGCTGGAATACCTGCCCGAATCAAGTCTTGCTGCATAGTTTCTGGTTCATTGTAGTTTTTGCGGGAGTGGTCTCCGCTCAAAAGCAAATGTTTAATTTTTCCCTGTTGGTAAAGTTTGACAGCGCCTTCAATACGATATTGGTAAAAAGGATTTAGTTTGCCATTGCGCAGATATTTTGCCGTACCTAGTACAAGACCTACAGTGCGGGGACTGAGCTGATTGCTGTCTGTGAATGTATAAGGTGCAGCCTGTTTGCTTACCCAATGATAAAGAAGTATCAGAAAAATAATGCTGGCTATTATGCTATAAAAGGTATATTTAGTGATTCTTTTTAATAAAATTATAGTCATATAACTAAAGCTCAGCATTAATTGGAATGCATCTTGCAGAATAAATGATAATGGTTATTTATGTCAAAAATATAGTCTGTTTGGCGTTAAAGAGCAAATAGATGATATTGATGTGAATTGATTCTGATTTATTTGTTAATATAAAAAAATTTTTTGTTTGCTATAAATTCTTCGGCGCACTTGGGCACATTCCGTTAAAATAAGCAGTTATTTCTGGTTTTCCGGTATCGGGTATTAAGATACTGGGATACTATTGATTGAATTAACTAATCATTGGCTTGCATGAACAATATACGCAATTTCTCCATTATCGCCCATATTGACCATGGGAAGTCTACACTGGCTGATCGTTTCATTCAGTATTGTGGTGGTCTTGAAAATCGGGAAATGAGTGCTCAGGTACTCGATTCCATGGACATTGAAAAAGAACGCGGCATTACCATCAAGGCACAAACAGCAGCCTTGCAGTATAAGGCGCGTGATGGGCAGATTTATCAGCTCAATCTGATTGATACCCCGGGACATGTGGACTTCTCTTATGAAGTATCGCGTTCACTGTCGGCCTGTGAAGGTGCATTGCTTGTGGTGGATGCTTCGCAGGGTGTAGAAGCACAAACTGTAGCCAATTGCTACACTGCCATAGATCTGGGCGTAGAGGTACTGCCGGTACTGAACAAGATTGATTTACCGGCAGCGGAACCAGAGCGGGTAATCGAAGAAATAGAAGATATTATTGGCATTGAAGCCATGGAAGCTGTGCGCTGCTCGGCCAAAAGTGGTATCGGTATTGAAGATGTACTGGAAGAAATTGTCAAGAAAGTGCCCGCGCCTACTGGAAAGGCTGATGCACCATTAAAAGCATTAATTATTGACTCATGGTTTGATAATTATGTTGGCGTGGTGATGCTGATACGCATGGTGGATGGTACCGTGCGCCTGAAAGATAAAGTCCGCTTCATGGCCACCGGTGCTGAAACGCAGGTCGAACAGCTAGGCGTATTTACCCCGAAATCTGTGCAGAAACAGGAGTTAAAAGCGGGTGATGTAGGCTTTCTGATCACTGGGGTCAAAGAATTGGGGTCGGCCAAAGTGGGTGATACCATTACTTTGGCACGTGAACCGGCCAGTGAACCTTTACCCGGCTTCAAAGAGGTGCAGCCACAGGTGTTTGCTGGTCTCTATCCGGTAGAAAGCCACGATTATGATGCGCTACGCGAAGCGCTGGAAAAATTACAGCTTAATGATGCGGCGCTGAAATTTGAGCCGGAGGTTTCTCAGGCGCTGGGTTTTGGTTTTCGCTGCGGCTTTCTCGGCCTGTTGCATCTGGAAATTGTGCAGGAACGGCTGGAACGCGAATTTGACATGGATTTGATTACCACTGCGCCGACAGTGGTATATGAAGTGTTGCTGAAAAGTGGCGAACGCATTGAAATTGAGAATCCATCCAAACTGCCGGACATCGGTACGCTTGATGCGATTTATGAACCCATTATCACTGCAACCATATTGCTGCCGCAGGAATATGTAGGTGCAGTAATGACACTATGCAACCAGAAACGCGGCGTACAGAAAAATATGCAGTATATGGGGCGGCAGGTAATGCTGACTTATGATATGCCGATGAATGAAGTGGTAATGGATTTCTTCGATAAACTGAAATCTACTTCGCGCGGTTATGCTTCACTGGATTATGAATTCCTTGAATTCAGAGCTGCGGATTTGGTGAAACTGGATATTCTGGTGAATAGTGAAAAGGTTGATGCGCTAAGTCTGATTGTGCATCGCAGTAATTCAGTTCATCGCGGCCGGGAACTGGTAGCAAAAATGCGTGAACTGATTCCCCGCCAGATGTTTGATATTGCCGTACAGGCGGCAATAGGCGGTAAGATTATTGCCCGCGAAAATGTTAAGGCACTGCGCAAGAATGTGCTGGCTAAATGTTATGGCGGTGATATTACCCGCAAGAAAAAATTACTGGAAAAACAGAAAGCCGGTAAAAAACGCATGAAACAGGTAGGCAATGTGGAAATTCCGCAAACTGCCTTTCTGGCGATTTTGCAGGTTGGAGATTAATACATGTCGAATACGATGATTATAGGTGCAGCAGTACTTCTGGTGCTGGGTATTCTGCTGTTTTTCAAGAGCGCAAAAGTGCGTGAGGAAAATGGTGAGTGGAGTGGCGCACTGCAATGGGGCTATCTGCTGATGCTGGTCGGTGCTTTTGGCCTGTTATCAACACAGATAAGTTTTACCGCAGTATTGTTGCTGTTTGTGCTGTTCACCGGTATCGCCTGGTTTGTACACCGGCGCCGGCTGAAAAAGAATCCCAGCCAGATGGACGATAATCACTTTACCGATTATATGAGTGGTTTTTTCCCCATCATTCTGCTGGTGTTTATACTGCGTACTTTTGTGGCAGAACCTTTTCAGATTCCATCCAGCTCAATGCGCCCGGGTTTGATCTCCGGTGATTTTATTCTGGTGAATAAATTTGTGTATGGTATTCGCCTGCCGATTCTGAATAATGTACTGATTCCGGTAAGCAAAGTTGAGCGCGGTGATGTGATGGTATTCAATTATCCAGAAGATACACGGATAAACTATATCAAACGGGTGATTGGTTTACCGGGTGATGTTGTCACTTATAAGGATAAAACGCTGACAATCAATGGTAAGGCAGTCAATGATATTGATGAGCAGAAGCTATACAACTATGCAGAGCAGGTACCCAATTTTGGCACAATGCCAATTCAGGCTCAGCAAGTAACTGAACAGCTTGATAATAAATCGGTTGAAGTGTTAAAAATGCCACAACAGCCTTCAGTTATTCTTCAAGGTGTACGGTCTTTCCCCAATCGTGAGTTGTGTACCTATTATCCAGATGGCAGTGGATTCAGTTGTACAGTTCCGGCTGGAAAATACTTCATGATGGGTGACAACCGCGATAACAGTGAAGACAGTCGCTACTGGGGCTTTGTAGATGACAGGCTGGTTGTAGGCAAAGCGTTTCTGATATGGCTGAATATGGGTGATATGAAACGAATCGGCACCAGAATTCAGTAATGTCTGATTTCAAGCGCAAGATTCAGTCTTGCGCTTTGTCTATGCGGCAACGCTATATTGATTCTGATAGCACAGATTGATTAAAGAGTCTTGCCTGAAAGATAATTAATTCATTATTAAAGAAGGTTAAATGAAAAAAACTGATGTACGGCATGAAAATGCTTTGGGTTATGTTCAAAAAATGTTTGGCTATCACTTTAAGCAATCAAAATTATTGCAACAGGCATTGACTCATCGCAGTTACAGCGCGTTACACAATGAGCGGTTTGAGTTTATTGGTGACTCAATTTTGAATTATTCTGTAGCCAAAATGCTGTTTGAGGCGTTTCCACGCCTGACAGAAGGTGAACTGTCCAGAATGCGTGCTAATCTGGTGAATCAGGAAACACTGGCACAAATTGCAACTGAATTAAAAGTAGGTGATGCTCTGTTGCTGGGTAGCGGCGAATTGAAAAGCGGCGGCTTTAGGCGTCCGTCCACATTGGCAGATGCAATGGAAGCATTGTTTGCCGCAGTGAGTTTTGATGCTGATTTCAATACAGCCGAAGCTGTGGTACGCCGTTTATATGCAGAGCGAATCCGGCATATCAATCCGCAGAATAGTGGTAAGGATGCAAAAACACGGTTACAGGAAGCCCTGCAGGCAAGGCATATGCCATTGCCCAAATACAGAATTGTAGATCAGATTGGTGATGTGCATGATCAGCAGTTTGTTGTGCAATGTGATTTGGGGGAAACTGGTTTTCAGACTGAAGCTGCCGGACATAGCCGACGTGAAGCAGAACAGCAAACGGCACAGACTGCTCTGGCTTGGTTAGAAAAGAATTTTCCGTCAGCAAAAATCCGAAAAAAATAAATTATCAACCATAATCGGTATACAGATGAGATTTTTATGGTTTCTTGCCCTGTTACTAAGCCATAGTATATGGGCAAAAACAGTACATTCTCTTGACGACGTCTATCCCAATATTAACCATTCCGCTGGTCGGGAACTTATTGCAGAGGAGCTGGGGGGTGTAAAGCCAGTTGATTATCTTGGCCGTGATTTTTTTTCAAAATCAGATGAATTTAAAAAAATTCTGGCTTTAGTCGATGCGAAGAAGGCAGGTGAGGAAAACTGGCATTTTGCGGGCATTAAGGCATGGCCAAGTCAACCTGATACCTATATTTTTATAGCCTGTTCTAGTATTCAGAAAGATGATAACGATCACTGTCATTATCTGGAAAAAGGTAAAACAATCATTGCTGTATTGCATTTTGATCAGATAAAAGGCTTCTCATTGATGGCTAAGCCATGGATTGAAAGCGGCACTGATCTGGAAAACAGTGCCTTTCTTCTGAATAATGATTCAGGTGAGCAGGTTATTGGAAATCCGAGGCGTTATGATTTTGCTCCATATCGATTAAGCTCGGATGTATTAGCTTTTGGTGTACGGCATAATACATCTACAGGCTATGCAGGCGGTGGAGCTTTTGATGAATCGGTAACATTATTTGCTGTGATTAATGGTGAATTACTGCCAGTTTTCAACGCACCGACGTATCACTTTGCTAATTATGCAGGAGACTGGCATGAAGATGGTACACGTGACCATGAACTTCATGAAAATGTTTATATTATTAGAATTCTGCCAACGTCACATGATGGAATGAAAGATATTTTGTGGTCGGAAAAAGGGAACGCAAAAAAAGTATCTACGATTTACCATTGGAATAAGCTAGAGAAAAAATATATTTCTAATAAAAATTGAGCTGTTAATTTATTTATTTTCAATTTGCTGTATTCAGGTTTACGTATATTTTATATTTGATTCACAAGGATAGCTTGTCTGAAACGTTCTGTGACAAATTTGTACCTCAGTCTGGTGATTTTCATTGCAGTTTCATTGCTATTGTTGGCTAGCCTGTCGTGTGCAAGTCAACCTTAATGCATCATTTAATGAGCAGAAAATCAGCATTTCCAGTAAGAAAGCTCAAACTACCTGCCATAGCGTGAATGGTACCGATACGAAGAAAAAGTGGTTGGCAGGCAAAAGGCAATTTCCAAAACACAGCATGAATTACCTGATAATGTTACTTTGCTTGCCGATGAATTAGATTATCTGGATTGCCAAAAGAAAGAAATCTGTAAAAATATTACGGCATATGAGGCTGATAAAATGATGAAATCCCATCAGCCTGAATGGTTAAGGATGTAATTTAATTTCAGGGATATATTTGTCAAGCCGGCAGGCGTGCGGGCTATAAAAGGGTTTACCAATCTGGAAGAAGACAAGTATCAATCCGGCCAGATAAACACAGCCCATTTTTTACCATAACTGAGGGCATAGCGGATAAGCTTACTTTGATTGTGAAAGATTCACATTTAGACGTTTACTTATGCTTGCGGATTACTAAGAATATTTCTGTAACTATCCCCTAAAATAGTACAGTCCCAAAGTAGAAAATTCTCTTCATTAACCCACAGAGGATTTAAACATGAAAAAGATGACTGAACATCAGATCGTATCTATTTTAAAAGAAGCTGAAGCC
>NZ_JAAEDQ010000008.1:0-120017 GCF_013344965.1 Snodgrassella sp. ESL0253
TTACCCGTTATCTGGATAAACTGGCCGAATATCATGGTTATCCACTAAAAATACGAGTAGATAATGGGCCGGAATTCACCGGAAACACGTTTACTAATTGGGCAAAATCACATGGTATAACTATAGATTACATCAACCCCGGCAGCCCATATCAAAATGGCTTTATTGAACGATTTAACCGTTCGTACCGTACAGAGGTACTGGATTTATATCTTTTTAATAATCTGGAACAGGCAAGGAAAGTAACTGAGGAATGGCTAACAGTTTATAACACCGAAAGACCCCATGAAGCACTAAATAATATGACGCCGATTGAGTATAAAACACTAAAACAAGCAGCATGATTTTCTACGTCTGTTTTGTACTAACTATGGGGTATTTACAATGAGTTTAAGTTAAAAAATTTTATTCTAATATATGATAACATTGAAGGAACTAGTATATATGGCAAGAATTGTTGTACTGTACTAGATAATTTAGTATGGCTAGAGATAGAAAAAAATATATTTTATACTATATGGCAGATAATATGGGCACATTTGTAGAAGAGTCGAAAATCCCTGAAAATCTAAATATTAATTCATGGGGGGGTGGTAATTTCTATTTAAGCGTTACCAATTTTACAACTGGAGATAAACGTGAATTATCCGAGAAGCCAAACAATGCCTTTTATTTAAATAATTGCGGCGATATTTTATACAAGCCATTTTATTTTACGCAATGAATTAAATATTTTTTTAAGTCTACTAAAATAAAGGATATTATGGTAAATATAATATATTTTTAATTAGTTTAAGTTTGTTTATTTCAATCATTTGTCTGAAATATTACATAGTAGGAGTATTAACATGCCTTATGATGTGAATGCAGGAAAAGATTTAGTAAGTGTGGATGAAATTCTGGCCAGATATTTATGGAATCAGGAAACGGCACCATCAAATTCTGAATTAATTGATGATAAACGGATAATGAAATTTATTCGCTCTGGAGACAGTCTGGTTATTCGAGCGCATGGATCAGCAGATTCGGTAATGTTGCCGGATTACTGCAGCTATAACAAAAGATATAACAGAGCGTATGAATTCCTATTTAATGATCAGACTTTTACTTATGACGATATGAAAAAAGATTATATTTTCGCTGAAAGTGGCGACGGAAAAGACAATGTTATTTTTGACGGGCAAGGAAAAGAGATTGTGAATGGCGGAGACGGCAACGATACTCTATGGGGAGGAGATGGTAATGACATTCTGAACGGAGGCGCAGGCGATGACATTTTATATGGAGGAGCAGGTGACGATATTCTGAATGGAGGCGTAGGCGATGACATTTTATATGGAGGAGCAGGTGACGATATTCTGAATGGGGGGGACGGCTACGATATTCTGAATGGGGGGGAAGGCAACGATATTCTGAATGGAGGAGCGGGCAATGATCTTCTATCGGGTGGAGCTGGTTACGATATTCTGAATGGTGGTACTGGAAACGATCGTCTGAGTGGCGGTGATTGGCATAAAGATCGTTATGAATTTGAGGCGGGGCATGGCCAAGATGTGATTAACGATAAAGACTACGAATATTCTTATACTGAAGAATGTTTGGAAAAATGTAATGATATAGTATTTAAGGGAGCTAAGCTGGCAGATGCAGTATTTACCCGCTCTGGCGCAAATTTGGTTATTCGAGCGTATAGATCTGCTGATTCAGTAATATTGCCGGATTACTTCAATGAGAACAACGGATATAGTAGAGCATTTAACTTTATATTTGATGATCAAACCATCACTTATCAAGACTTCAGAGAGAACTTTACGATTAGTCAGAGCGGAGATGCAAAAGATAACGTTATTTCTGGCTGGCATGGAAAAGATATTCTGAACGGTAGAGCGGGTAATGACACTTTATGGGGTGGAAGTGGCGATGATATTTTAAATGGAGACGAAGGCAACGATACTTTAAATGGAGAAAACGGCAACGATATCCTGAATGGAGGAGTAGGAGATGATATTCTGAACGGAGGAGCAGGCGATGATATTTTAAATGGAGGAGCAGGTGACGATATTCTGAATGGGGGCGCAGGCTATGATATTTTAAATGGGGGCGCAGGCAACGATATTTTGAATGGTGGTGATTGGCATAAAGACCGTTATGAATTTGAGGCCGGGCATGGTCAAGATGTGGTTAATGATAAAGGTGACGACTATTATTCTGAAGCCAATCTGAAAAAACGTAATGACCTTGTATTTAAAGGTGCTAAGCTAGCAGATGCAGAGTTTACTCGCTCTGGAACCGATCTGGTTATTCGAGCGTACGGATTAGCTGATTCTGTAACGCTGCCAGACTACTTTAATGGTGACAATCGCTTTAGTAGGGCGTTTAACTTTGGATTTGATGATCAAACCATTACTTTGGAAGATATCAAAAAAGATTATGCCATCACTCAGAGCGGAGATGAAAAAGATAATATTATTTCTGGCTGGCAAGGAAAGGATATTCTTATCGGAGGTGCAGGCGATGATGTTCTAAACGGTGGTACTGGTTATGATATTCTTATTGGTGGTGTCGGTAATGATATTCTCAATGGCGGCAACTTTGAAAAAGACCGTTATGAATTTGAAGCCGGTCATGGTCAGGATGTGGTTAATGATTTAGGCTATATGAATAAAAAAAATAAAAATCAGCGTAATGATCTGGTATTTAAGGGGGCTAATCTAGCCGATGCTAAGTTTATCCGTTCTGGCAATGATCTGATTATTCGGGCGTATGGATCAGCAGATTCGGTAACGCTGCCGGATTACTTCAATAATAAAAATAAAAACAGCCGAGCATTTAACTTTGTATTTGAAGATCAGAGTGTTTCTTATGAAGAGCTGAAGAAGAAACGCGCCTTTATTTTAGCTGAAAGTGGAAAGCAAAAATACAGTGTTAATTTTAATTGTGACTCGAATGTTGATAGCTTGAGTTATGGGAATTTTTCTGTTTTTGATGCTGGTTATGAACAGGGTGTTGCCAATACTGTAGCAGGTAGTTCTGCGCAGCAAGGTGGTTCTTTTGCAGGTGATTGGGATGGAACTGCTGCTCAGGTTCAGGCTCTGTTATCAGCTATGGCAGGGTTTACTGCTGGTATTGAAGGTGGGTTAAATTCGCCAGAACAGATACCGCAACTGACTCAGATGGCCAATGTGTCAGCTTATTGGGGTAGTTGATCAGTTTTAAAGTTTTTATTTAAGAATTGATTTACTTTAAGCTGTATTTAATCAAAAAATCCTTAAACATGGTTGTTTAAGGATTTTTTGATTGGTAGTTCGGTTTTATATTAAAACCGCACAGCCTTGTGCCGGATCACTGCTGCGCGCCGCTATGGCATCTTCTACGGTCATGCCTAAAGCTTTTGCTACACCTGCGCCATAATCTGGGTGGCAGGCATTGCTGTTGCGGATATGGCGATATTTGATGAAATCCGGTGCATCGCCCATTGCCCGTGCTGTGTTTTCATATAATACCTGCTTTTGTGCATCGCTCATGAGGTTAAAAAGGGCACGTGGCTGGCTGAAGTAGTCGTTATCGTCTTCATGGAAGTTCCAGAAATCGGCATCGCCATGAATTTTGAGAGGAGGCTCTCTGAATTCAGGCTGTTCCTGCCACTGGTGAAAGCTATTGGGTTCGTAGTGGGGCAGGCTGCCGTAGTTGTCATCTACGCGGGTGGTGCCATCGCGATGGTTGCTGAATACGGGGCAGCGTGCTTTGTTTACTGGAATCTGATGATGGTTAACACCAACGCGGTAGCGGGCTGCATCTGCGTAGTTATACAAACGTGCCTGTAATACTTTGTCTGGTGATACGCTGATTCCGGGTACGAGGTTGCTTGGGGCAAAGGCTGCCTGTTCGACATCAAGATAGTAGTTGTCTGGATTGCGGTTTAGTTCGAATTCTCCAACTTCGATAAGCGGGTAATCGCCATGTGGCCAGACTTTTGTAAGGTCAAATGGATGATAGGGGACTTTTTCTGCATCTGCTTCAGGCATGATTTGGATATACATGGTCCATTTGGGGAAGTCGCCGCTTTCAATAGCGTTATATAGATCGCGCTGATGGCTGTCACGGTCTTGTCCCATGATGTTGGCCGCTTCTTCGTCGGTGAGGTTTTTGATGCCTTGTTGGGTACGGAAATGAAATTTTACCCAGAAGCGTTCTTTGTTGGCGTTGATGAAGCTAAAGGTGTGTGAACCGAATCCATGCATGTGACGATAGCTGGCTGGGATGCCGCGATCAGACATGGTGATGGTAACTTGATGAAATGCTTCGGGGAGTAGTGTCCAATAGTCCCAGTTGTAGGTAGGGCTGCGCAAGTTGGTGCGGGGATCACGTTTAACTGCTTTGTTTAAGTCGGGAAATTTGCGCGGGTCGCGCAGGAAAAATACTGGGGTGTTGTTGCCAACTAAATCCCAGTTGCCCTGTTCGGTGTAGAAACGCATGGCAAAGCCGCGAATGTCACGCTCTGCATCGCCACCACCGCGCTCGGCAGCCACTTCGGAAAAGCGGACGAACATTTCGGTTTTTTTGCCAATCTGACTAAACAGTTTGGCACAGGTGTATTGGGTAATGTCGTGGGTTACGGTGAATGTGCCAAATGCACCTGAACCTTTGGCATGCATACGGCGTTCGGGTATGACTTCGCGGACAAAATTAGCCAGTCTTTCGTTAAGCCATAAATCCTGCGCTAATAGTGGGCCACGGGGTCCGGCGGTGAGGCTATTCTGGTTATCAGATACTGGGGCGCCCTGATCTGTAGTGAGATGGGTAACCGGGCATTTTTTTAAATCCTGATTCATGGTAAAGCTCCTTGTTAATTTATTATTAAAAAAGGCCTTTACTGCTTTTGGCTGCCCAAATGATTATAGACTTTATAAAAAATTTTTAATGTTAATAACTTGTTATTTTACTTATTCTTGAATATGGCAATTATGTTTAATATTTGTGAAATTTTTTATATTTGAATGTTTATTTTTTTGGTTTAGTTGTTTGCTATGGGTATGCACAAATAAATTAACCAGCCTGTTCAGGCTGGCTGGGAGAATTTAGACAGAACCTTTGTGTGGCAATAATCTGAGTTTGAAGATTTAGCTATTAAACTGAGAAAGATGAACCACAGCCGCAGGTGGTGGTGGCATTGGGATTGCGGATGACAAATTGCGAGCCGTGGAGGCTTTCAGAGTAGTCAATTTCTGCGCCAACCAGATATTGGTAACTCATGGGATCAATCAGGAAAGTTAAGCCATCTTTTTCGATTTCAAAATCATCATCGTTAACGATTTCATCAAAGGTAAAGCCATATTGAAAACCTGAGCAACCACCTCCTGTTACAAATACCCGCAGTTTCAGGTCAGGGTTGTTTTCTTCTGCAATGAGGTCTTTGACTTTGGTGCAGCAGCTTTCGGTAAAGATAATTGGTGTTTCGATGTCGGTATCTGACATGGCTTGATCCTTTTAGCAAATATGGGCAGACCGGATTGTCTATCCTGCCGGTAGTTTATGGCAAGAGGGGAATGTGTTTTAGTCCGCTGGTTTCATCCAGTCCGAACATGATATTCATATTCTGTACGGCCTGTCCGGCAGCACCTTTAACCAGATTGTCAATCACAGAGAGAATAATCCATGTATTGTTCTGGGGAGCTGGCTGTACGCTGATGCGACAGAGGTTAGCTCCGCGCACAGTACGTGTTTCTGGCATGCTGCCGGTAGGCATTACATCTACAAACGGGCTGGTACGATAATAGTCAGCAATCAGTTGATGCGGATTGTGACCATCTTTGATTTGTATATACATGGTGGCATGCATGCCGCGAATCAAGGGGGTAAGGTGGGGAACAAAAATGAGATTGTCACCCATCTGAGGCTGTAAGAGGTTAAGTGTTTGTCTGATTTCGGGTAAGTGTCGATGGCCACTGATTCCATAAGCTTTGAAGTTGTCGCTGCATTCGGCAAACAGGTTGCCGGTATCTGCTTTGCGGCCGGCACCGGACACGCCTGATTTGCAATCGGCAATCAATGGTTGATTATCGGCTAGGCATTGTTGTTGTAGTAACGGCAGTAAAGGCAAGCTAACACAGGTGGGATAGCAACCCGGGTTGGCTACGAGCTGGGCCTGAGCAATAGCGGTACGATTGAGTTCACTCAGACCATACACGGCTTTTGCAATCCATTCTGGGCTGGTATGGGTAAATGGATACCATTGCTGCCAGAGTGCTACATCTTTGATGCGGTAGTCAGCCGACAGGTCAATGATTTTTATACCCTGTGCCAGCAGGGATGGCGCTTCCTGCATGGCTATGCCGTTTGGTGTGGCAAAAAATACGACGTCACACTGATTCAGATTGGCCTGCTCAGGATGCTGAAAAATAAGATGGTTATAAGTACCACGTAAACTGGGAAAGTAGTCGCTTAATGCTGTTCCTGCTGCACTGCGGCTGGTAACTGCGATTATTTCAGCGGCCGGATGTTGTGCCAGTAGGCGTAATAATTCCACACCGGTATAACCTGTGGCGCCAATAATACCGATTTTAATACTCATATCTTCTCTCTCCTGATTTTTATGGCCGGCTTGGCTGATTAAATGACTACTTGTGCACCCAGTTCAACTACACGATTGGCCGGAATATGATAGTAGTGACTGGCGGTGGCACTGTTTTTATATAACCATTTAAAGATTCGGGCGCGTAAGCGACCCATATTGCCATGTTTGGTTTTGGCTGCTACAACGATGCTGTCATGAGAAAGGAAAAATGATGTCTCCATGGTATCCAGTGTGATGCCCTGTTCGGCCATTAAGGCCAGAATATGGCTGATATTGGCTGTTTCCTGAAAGCCATAGTTTGCAATAACGCGGGTAAAGCGCGGGCCAATCTGTTTCATGGCAATGCGTTCGTTGTCGGCAATGTGAGGTACTTCTTTGGTTTTGATGCTGAGCAGGACGTTATAGCTATGCAATACTTTGTTATGTTTGAGGTTATGCAGTAGTGCTCGCGGAATGCTGAATGGGTCAGATACCATGAATACGGCGTTGCCGGGGACAATCTGTGGCGGATAGTCGTGCAGATTTTCGACAAAATTATCCAGTGAGAATTCTTTGCTCTGTTGCGCCTCGTGTAGTTGTAACTGGCCGTGACGCCAGGTAGAAAATAACATGACTACAATCAACGCTACCATTACCGGGAACCAGCCGCCGTGAATCAGTTTGAGCAGGTTGCTACTAAAGAAAACCAGATCGAAGCACAGGAATACTGAGGTAAGCAGTAACGCTAGTGGAATTGGCCAGCGCCAGTTTTTAATCATGACGACACAGAACAGACATGAGGTAATGACCATGGTGCCGGTAACAGCAATTCCATAGGCAGAGGCCAGATGTTCGGAGTCGTGAAAGACCAAGACTACTAAAGTGACCGCTACGAGTAACAGCCAGTTAACCAGTGGCAGGTAAATCTGGCCAATTTCTTCGTTATTTGTATGGATGATGTTCATGCGTGGTGCAAAGCCAAGCTGAATTGCCTGACGTGTAAGGGAGAAGGCGCCGGCAATCACGGCTTGACTGGCAATGATGGTTGCAAAGGTAGCCAGTATGATTAAAGGAATGAGTAGCCAGTGCGGGGCACTCAGGAAAAATGGATTGTTAATTGCTGTCGGATTGTGCAGAATCAGGGCACCTTGTCCCAGATAGTTGATGATGAGGCTGGGTAAAACCACTTTTACCCAAGCTGTCTGAATGGGCTGGCGGCCAAAATGTCCCATATCTGCGTATAAGGCTTCGGCTCCTGTTACAGCCAGTACAACACAGCCCAGTCCGATAAAGCCATCCCAGCCATGGTTAATGGCAAATTTAATGCCGTAATAGGGGTTGAAAGCCAGTATGATTGTCGGTGCCTGTACTATCTGATACAGGCCTATCAGTGCAATGGCACTAAACCATATCAGCATGATGGGGCCAAACAGTGTACCAATCTTATGTGTGCCTTTTTTCTGGATCAGAAATAGTGCAAACAGAATCACCAGTGCTATTGGCATGACATATGGCCGGAAGCTTTCGTTGATTACAGTTAAGCCTTCTGCGGCAGAGAGAACGGATACTGCTGGAGTAATCATGGCATCACCGTAGAAGAGTGCGGTACCGGTGAGCCCCATCATCATGACAATCCATGCAGGTTTGCCTTTAAGATGCCGCATTGCCTGCTGCATCAGTACCACAACACCGCCTTCACCATTATTATCTGCCCGCAGGATAAATAAAACATATTTGAGGGTAACAATCAGTAGCAGTGACCACAGGATTAGTGAGACAAAACCTAATACGTTTGCCTCGGTGGGTGCTATTGTTGAAGCGCGAAAGCTTTCTTTTAAGGCATACAGTGGGCTTGTGCCAATGTCGCCATAGACAATACCCAATGCAGCAAGTGTCATTGCGGTATTGGCAGAAAACTGTATACGCATTTATGTACCTCATTATATAGTTATCAGGGAGTGCAGTTTAGTCTTAACATTAAGTTTAGCCAATCCCTTATACGTAAGTTTTTATAGATTTTTTTGATCATTAGTCATGGGCTGATGGTGGCTAATCCAGATTGTTTTTTGCATTTATGTATTGGTGGTAAGAATACTATTTTAATCTTTAGATAAATCAAACAGGGTGTGATTAACTTTATTTTAAGAATGTGTTATTCAGTATTTTATGGATTAACAAATGGTTATGACGGGATTTGGCGGGTCTTGGTGGAAATAATTATACAGAGCTGCTGATGCAATTGATTGATATGCTTGCGCTAATTAATATTAATGTTTGCTATAGATAATGGCAGGTAGTTTCTTTTTTTTCAACAATGGGTTAAAATAAAGAAATTTTTCGAATTATTGAGAAATGGCCCTGAGGCCATTTTTTTGTTTTTACGGAGCACAGATGGATATTCAGGGCATTTTGGAAAAAACTTTGCCGGGTCTGGGCTATGAGCTGGTGAATTATGAGCTGACTGCACAGGGAGATTTGCGTGTCTTTATTGATAAGGCAGAAAGTGGCATTTCTCTGGATGATTGTGTTGCGGTAAGCAATCACTTGAGCCGAGTATTGGCAGTAGAAGATGTTGATTATCAGCGTCTGGAAATTTCTAGCCCCGGTTTGGATCGTCCGCTAACCAAACCGGCTGATTTTACGCGCTTTGCTGGACAGTTGGCCAAGATTAAAACACGTTTGCCTATTGATGGGCAGAAAAACTTTATCGGCCGGATTAATGGTATGGATGAGAATGATTTGATCAGTATCACGCTGGAAGAGGCTAATGAAGTACGTCGGGCCAAGCGTGCTGCGGTGGCGGCAGGTAAAACCGTTTTAATTGAATGGCAAAATGTAGATAAAGCACGTTTGAAGCCAGAATTTGATTTTTAAATTGAATTTTCATATTGTTGTAAGCACAGGCTTGCAAGGAGAATTAAATGAGTCGTGAAATTTTGCTACTGGCTGAAGCTTTGGCGAGTGAGAAAAACGTAGATACAGAAGTGGTATTTAGCGCACTGGAATTTGCTCTGGCCAGTGCGGCAAAGAAAAAAACCGAGCGCGAAAATATGGATGTGCGGGTGATTATCGACCGTAATACTGGTGATTATAGTAGTTTTCGCCGCTGGCTGATTGTGGCTGACGAGGATTATACCTATCCTGATATTCAGAAAACCATTGAAGAGATTCAGGAAGAAATTCCGGGAACGACATTACAGATTGGTGAATATTATGAAGAACCAATTGAAAATGTGGAATTTGGCCGGATTGGAGCCCAGACTGCCAAGCAGGTAATTTTGCAGCGTATTCGTGATGCAGAACGTGAGCAGATTTTAAATGAGTTTTTGCAACGCAAGGATAGTTTGGTTCTGGGAACGATTAAGCGCGTTGAACGACATGGTGCAATCGTGGAAATTGGCCGTCTGGAAGCTTTGCTGCCGCGCGATCAGATGATTCCGCGCGAAAACTTCCGTAATGGTGACCGGGTGCGGGCTCTGTTTTTACGGGTAGACCAGATTGGTAACCGCAGTCAGGTGATTCTGACCCGTATTTCGCGCGAATTTCTGCTGAAACTGTTTGAAATGGAAGTGCCGGAAATTGAAGATGGCTTGCTGGAAATCAAGGAAGTAACCCGTGATCCGGGCTTACGCGCCAAAATTGCGGTGAAGTCTAATGATGCCCGTATTGACCCGCAGGGTACTTGTATCGGGGTACGTGGGTCACGTGTGAATGCGGTAACGGAAGAGCTGGCGGGTGAGCGCATTGATGTGGTGCTGTGGTCACCGGAAACTGCCCAGTTTGTGATTAATGCACTGAGCCCGGCTGAAGTAACGCGTATTCTGATTGATGAAGACAATCATTCAGTTGACGTGATTGTGGCAGAAGATCAGCTGGCACTGGCTATCGGGCGCGGCGGACAGAATGTACGTCTGGCAGCTGAACTGACTGGCTGGCAGCTGAATATCATGACGGTGGAAGAGGCGCAGGAACGCCACGAGGCAGAAGATAAAGCAGTACGTGAGCTCTTTATAAACAATCTCGGCGTGGATGAAAATGTGGCCGAGGTACTGGTACAGGAAGGATTTACCAGTTTAGAAGAAGTGGCTTATGTACCTGTTCAGGAGATGCTGGAAATTGAGGGTTTTGATGAAAGTACGGTGGAAGAGTTGCGCAATCGTGCCCGTGATGCCATTTTGACCCTTGCCATTGCTTCTGAGGAAAAACTGGAGCACATGGACGAAGAGCTGAAAAATCTTGAAGGTGTGGATCAGGAAATGCTGCATGATTTGGCCAATGAGGGGATTAAAACCCGTGATGATCTGGCTGAGCTGTCAGTAGATGAGCTGATTGAGATTACAGGCATTGATGAGGAAACCGCCAAGAAAGTGGTGATGGCAGCACGCGCCCACTGGTTTGACGAAGTATGAGGGTACGCGAATGAGTAATCAAATAACTGTAGAACAATTTGCCTTGGAACTGCATTTATCAACTACAAGGTTGCTGGAGCAGTTGGCCGAAGCAGGGGTACATAAACAGGCAGCATCAGATAAACTGACTGCTGCAGACAAAAAACAGTTGCTGGTTTATTTAAAGCAGTCTAATGGTAGTCAGTCTGCCGGTCCCATCACGCTGAATCGTAAAAAGCCAGCTGAGAAAAGTACGGTTGGTGGTGTTGAAGTTGAAACCCGCCGGCGGCGGCGTATTGCCGTGTCGCCTGAAGAACTGGAAGCCAAACCGGCAGAAGAAAAAATGGCACCTTCTCAACCAGAATCAGAGCCGGTAAAGGCAGATACTGAAGCTGAGGAACAGGCGAAAAAAGCTGCTGCAGAGCAGGCTGAAGCGCGGCGCAGGGAAGAATCTGCTGCCGCAGCAGCAGCTGAGGCCGCACGTTTAAAAGCAGCGGCTGTGGCCAGTAAAACCGAACAGAAAACGAAAGTGGAGTCTGTGCAGACAGAAGTGGTAAAACAGGAAGTGAAACAGCAACAAACTGAAAAACAGCAACAGGCTGAAGCAGCTACGCAAACTGCCGAAGTATCTGCTGACAAAAAAGCAGCAGACAAAAATGAGCAGCATAAATCTAAGCGCAACCGTAACCGCAATGCGAAAAAAATTGATTTGGCTGCCTTGGTAGCAGAAGCGTCCAAGCCGATTATCAGCCCTGAAGAGCAGGCTCAGCGCGATGAAGAGGCTCGACGTGCCGAAGCCATGCGCGCGCATCGTGAAATGTTGCTGAAACAGAAGCAGGAACGTCAGGCACGGCGCGAAGCAGCCAAGCAGCAGGCCAAGGACGAAAGTAAGGTTGCCAGTGAGCAGAAAACTGCCGAAGTACGTTCAGCTAAGCCGAGTGAGAAGAAGCCGGTAACCAGTACTAGCACACCTAAAGCTGCAGAGTCCGGTGCTGAAGCAGCCGGACGGCGCAAGAAAGATGAGCAGCGTCGTCAGCGTGAAGATGAAATGCCGAAAGGAAAATCTGCACGTGGTGGTAAAAACCGTCGTTCAACTGATGTAGGCAATGCAGAAGACAGCCGCAGACGTGGTGGTAAAAAAGGTGGCAAGAAGCAGCTCAAGCTGGAACCGAATCAGCATGCTTTCCAGGCTCCTACTGAACCTGTGGTACACGAAGTGCTGGTGCCGGAGACAATTACTGCTGCTGAACTGGCACACAAAATGGCAGTTAAGGCTGCGGAAGTTATCAAAACGCTGATGAAGATGGGTATGATGGTTACCATTAACCAGTCACTGGATCAGGAAACAGCCCTGATTGTTGTGGAGGAGATGGGACATATTGGTAAAGCGGCAGCAGCTGATGACCCTGAGGCATTTCTGGACGAAGACACCACGGTTACTGAGGCAGAAGCCTTGCCACGTCCACCAGTAGTTACAGTAATGGGGCATGTGGATCATGGTAAAACTTCTTTGCTGGATTATATTCGCCGTGCCCGTGTAGTACAGGGTGAAGCTGGTGGTATTACTCAGCATATTGGTGCTTACCATGTTGAAACGCCGCGCGGTGTGATTACTTTCCTGGATACGCCGGGACATGAAGCGTTTACTGCTATGCGTGCCCGCGGTGCTCAGGCTACTGATATCGTTATCCTGGTGGTTGCTGCTGATGATGGGGTAATGCCGCAGACTATCGAAGCAATAGCTCATGCCAAAGCGGCTAAGGTGCCGTTGGTGGTGGCCGTCAATAAAATTGATAAAGACGGTGCCAATCCGGAACGTATTCGTCAGGAATTAACTGCGCACGAAGTAGTGCCTGATTCTTGGGGTGGTGACGTGCAGTTTATTGATGTTTCCGCTAAACAGGGTACGAATATTGATGCCTTACTGGAAGCAGTACTGCTGGAAGCAGATGTGCTGGAGCTGAAAGCACCTGTAGATGCGGCTGCTAAAGGTATTGTGGTGGAATCACGTTTGGATAAGGGACGCGGTGCGGTAGCTACCTTGCTGGTGCAAAGTGGTACTCTGCGTAAGGGTGACATCGTGCTTGCGGGTACGACTTTTGGTCGTGTACGCGCTATGGTGGATGAAAATGGTAAAACCATTACTACCGCTGGTCCGTCTATTCCGGTAGAAATTCTGGGTCTGTCTGATGTGCCTAATGCTGGTGAAGACTTCATTGTACTGGCAGATGAGAAAAAAGCCCGTGAGATTGCCTTGTTCCGTCAGGGTAAATATCGTGATGTGCGGTTGGCGAAACAGCAGGCAGCCAAACTGGAAAACATGTTTAACAACATGGGTGAAAATCAGGCACAAAGCCTGCCGATTATCATCAAGGCGGATGTTCAGGGTTCTTATGAAGCATTGGCTGGTAGCTTGCGAAAACTGTCTACTGATGAAGTACGTGTTGATGTACTGCACAGTGGTGTAGGTGGTGTGAGTGAGTCTGATGTTAATCTGGCGATTGCTTCTGGTGCTGTCATCATTGGCTTTAATGTTCGTGCTGATGCAACTGCGCGTAAGCTGGCTGAACATGAAGGAATTGAAATTCGTTATTACAACATTATCTATGATGCTATCGATGATGTGAAAGCAGCTTTAAGTGGCATGCTGGCACCGGAGCAGAAAGAAAATGTGATTGGTACGGTGGAAATCCGCCAGGTAATTACGGTATCCAAGGTTGGCAATATTGCTGGTTGTATGGTTACGGATGGTTTAATTAAACGTGATTCGCATGTTCGGTTAATCCGTAATAATGTGGTTATCCATACTGGTGAGCTCTCTTCATTAAAACGCTTTAAAGATGATGTTAAGGAAGTACGTCAGGGCTTTGAATGTGGTTTGATGCTGAAAAACTTCAATGAAATTGTCGAAGGCGATCAGCTAGAGGCTTTTGAAGTGGTTGAGGTTGCCCGTAAGCTTTAAGCATATTTAAGTGTTACAAGGCAGTCTGGATGTTTTTTCGGGCTGCCTGAATTATTGGCCTGATCACAGAAAGGAATGATTATGCGTAAACCCCAACGTGGTTATGCACGTCAGGATCGTGTCAAAGAGCAGATTATGCGTGAACTGGCCGAACTGGTACGTGTTGGCCTGAAAGACCCCCGGGCTGGTTTTATTACGATTAATGAAGTTGAAGTAACTCGTGATTACAGCCATGCTACTGTTTATTATACAGTATTGGATGATAGCACCCGTGCTGTTACTGAAGAGGCATTGGAACAGGCCAGAGGCTATTTACGTAGTGAGCTGGCACGGCGAATCACTTTATTCCGCACACCTGAGCTGACATTTGTTTATGATGATTCGCTTGAACGGGGCATGAGTATTTCGCACCTGATTGACAAGGTAGCTAAAGAAAAACCGATTGAGGATTGAGGTTGTAACAAAAAAAGAGATTGATCATAATTGATCAATCTCTTTTTTTGTTATGTTACTGGTTTGGTACATTAAAATGCCATGTTAGCGGCCATAGTAAACCGTAATCGAAGCTGTGGCAATAACATGACTATTGACTACGAATCCTGTGCAGCTGGTAGTTACATCAGCAGGTAGCTCAATTTTATCGGTGTCTAAGGCATAGATGGTAAAAATATACCGGTGTGGTGGGGTGCCTTCAGGCGGATAAAAGCCTGAATAACCTAAAGTTCCACTGTCATTGCGTAGCTGACGTGAACCGGCAGGTAAATGCTGCCCATTTTCAGCACCAGCATCGCGCTTCAGCTCAGTTAAATCTTTGGGCAGGTTGATGGCCATCCAATGCCACCAGCCAGCGCCACCAGTAGGGGCATCAGGGTCATGGCACTGAATCGCAAAACTTTTGGTTTGTGCCGGTGCATTTTTCCATATCAGGGCAGGGGACTGATTATCACGGTCACTTTGATAGGAGGAATCAACGGTATCACCATGTTTAAATTCTGGACTGGTTAAGGTAAATTTATCTGTCATTGTTTCCTCAAAATCAATTGATATTTATAAATAGCAGTTTAATTTTGCAATATCAAATGTATTAAGTCAATGTTACTATGTTAGTGTTTTATGAAAATAATAAACACTAATACGGTATATTCAGGCAGGCCGGTATCGATATTAGGCAAAAAATTCTTATGTCCAAAATATTCATTCATTTGGCTATGTAAAAAAGGTAGTTGTCTGGCTTTGATTGGGTGATCTCTTTTGGTATCTCTAAATACTTTTATGTATATAGCTTTTATTGGGATTTGGTGAGAGTGAAGTTTATGGTTATTGTTCGGCAGGATAGATTTGGTGAATCTGCATGACAATTTGTTTTATTTAAGATTGGGCTGAAAACTGATAGTGCGGTTGGAACTGCTTCTAACAGAGGATGAAAAATTACAGTAAGGTTCGTGTAATTTTAAAGACGAAGTGTATGGGTATTCTGGGGAAAAAATATTTAATTTCATGTATATACAAGAAGTATTGGCAGAAATTCATCAGTAAATCGATCTAAATAGACTGAAGTCTATGTAAAATATAAAGTATGTGAAAAGTTTATACGGACATAACTTTATGTGCCAGATTGGATGCTAAGATACAGTGATAGCCAGTTTGGCTTTGCAATATTTTTAATAGTATCTGTTTGCCAGATTTTATCAGTTTACAGATAGGAAGGTAAGTTTTGTCCAAACTGTACTGCTCTACTGAAATATAAAATAGTATTAATTGTTGAATGGTTGTATTGCGATTATGGTGACTAAAGAGTTATTACCTTGGGTATGTATTTCTGGCTTTATGCTGGATGCAACACTATGGGATGATGTGCTGGCCGCTCTGGCTGTGCCCCAGTCTGTAAAGTGTGTTTCACTGGCAAATGGAGGCAGTATTGACGCTATGGCAGATGATATTGCGGCCAGTGCTCCAGAACGTTTTGTATTAGTTGGATTCTCGCTTGGGGGGTATGTCGCGCGGGCTCTGGCTGCCAAATATCCGCAGCGTGTAGCCGCGCTGGTATTAATTGCTACTTCGTTACGCGAGGATACACCCGAGCAACGTACAGCCAAGCTCAATACTTTACAGATTCAGCAACATCTGCATTTTCGTGGTCTGGGCCATAAGGCCATTGTTCAGACTTTACGGCCGGATAATCAAAATAATCAGGTACTGATAACCCGAATTAGGCGCATGAGTGAACGTTTGGGGTTTGATGTATTAAGCAGGCAGTCGCTATTAAACCGGGCAACACCAGTTGACCAAAAGATTTCATGTCCAACCCTGATTATTGCAGCTGCACAGGATCAGATGCGTTCTTTGGATGAGGCGCAGGAATTGCAGGAATTTATACCACAGGCTACTCTGAAGATAATTGAAAATAGTGGGCATATGTTGCCATTAGAGCAGCCAGAATTACTGGCAGAAACCATTTCTAGCTGGGTACAGCAGCTTTAATTTATCTGAATTCTTCAGTAATTAATCGTATTATTCCAGACTTGGTTTGCTTTCAGTATTGTTTATATCTGGTATATTAATAATGATGATTGATTAGTTATTGCTGCCGATTACGCCTGAATTTTGTACATTTTGCTCCAGCCATTTCTGTGCTGTGTGTTTGTCATTAAAATATTTGGGTCTTTGCAACGTTAATAGATTGGCAAATCGTGCACCAAGCCGAATCCAGATATCGTCTACGATAATGGCGGTACGGCCAAAATCATGCGCATGCTGGCGTAAAAATCTGAGGTGTTCTAAAGCCATGTCAACGGTAAAGTCTTTCATTTGGCTCATATCAAGCAACAGATTGGGAAATTGCACCTGCTCAATGGCTTTTAATAATGCTTCTTCCAGTTGACGAAAGTCTCCGAGTGTAAATTCGTTGTGCAGTACAACACTCAAACCGTAACTCTGTTCATGGATAGAAATCATATATTTACCTTTGATGATAGGTGCACTACCACTGCGTTCGCTTGATTATACTCAGCAATATCATACTAATGGATAACTATATTAGCTATGATTATTTTGATTATATGCTGATATTAAGATAAAAATGCTAATATCTGTGGCATAGATACAACCATGCTATGGAAAGTTGAATATTATTAGTCTGTCTCAATTGTATATCTGGAATAAATAATACTGGAGTTTTTCGATATAAAATAAAACCAACAGCTTTCAGTAATAAAAGCTGTTGGTTTTATGAAGTGTCAGAGTCGATTATCTGTTGGACGCGGATTCCGAATTATCTGTTATTGCTGCCAGAGTGCCGGAGGGTACAAAACGGTAAAATACTTCGCCATTCTGTATATAGCCTAATTTGTCGCGTGCCATTTCGTTTATTGCATCTTTCCCGTTGGCAAGGTCTTTGACTTCAGCAGTGAGGGCACGATTGCGCTGTATCAGGGCTTCATTACTGGCGTTTTGAGCAATGACGCCGCGTTCCAGTTTCAACATGTCATGCCAGCCACCATGCCCCATCCACAAATTGTATTGTAAACCCGCCAGTGCGAATAGCAGTACCCAGGTTACCCACTTCATTTCATTTGCCTATTAGTATATTACCTGTAACCGGATTAGCTGAGCTGATAGAGCGCTTTTTTACCCGGATAGCAGGCAGCAGTACCCAGTTCTTCTTCAATTCGTAGCAATTGGTTGTATTTGGCAATGCGGTCAGAACGTGAGAGTGAACCGGTTTTGATTTGCATACAGTTGGTACCAACAGCCAGATCAGCTATGGTACTGTCTTCTGTTTCGCCAGAGCGATGGCTCATTACGCTGGTATAGCCTGAACGTTTGGCTAAGTCTACGGCTTTAAGTGTTTCAGACAGAGTGCCAATCTGGTTTACTTTAACCAGTAGTGAATTGGCCAGTCCTTGGGCAATGCCTTCATTCAGAATAGCCGGATTGGTTACAAACAGGTCGTCACCTACCAGCTGGACTTTTTTGCCCAGACGTTCGGTTAATAGCTTCCAGCCGTCCCAGTCGTGCTCACTCATACCATCTTCAATAGACACGATTGGATATTTGTTAACCAGTTCGGTTAAATAATCAACAAACTCGGCGCTGGTCAGGTTGAGTCCTTCTGCGGTTAATGCGTAATATCCGTCTTTGTAGAATTCGCTGGATGCGCAGTCTAGTGCCAATACAATGTCTTTGCCGGGAGTATAACCAGCTGCTTCCACCGCAGACAGAATCAGCTTGATTGCTTCTTCATGGCTGGCCAAATCCGGTGCAAAGCCCCCTTCGTCGCCGACACTGGTTGACATGCCTTTGTCATTGCATAATTTTTTCAGGTGATGGAAGACTTCAGCACCGCAACGCAAGGCCTGACGGAAAGATTCAGCGCCTACAGGCATAATCATGAATTCCTGAATGTCTAGGCTGTTATTGGCGTGTGCGCCACCATTAATCACATTCATCATGGGTACTGGCATGGACATCGGGCCGGCACCACCGATATAACGGTATAAGGGTAAGCCGGCGTCTTCAGCTGCCGCACGCGCAACGGCCAGTGATACAGCCAGAGTGGCATTGGCTCCAAGACGGCCTTTGTTATCAGTACCATCCAGATCAATCATAATCTGATCGATGTAACTTTGTTCGCTGGCATCTATACCGATAAGTGCCTGTGCAATTTCATTATTAACATTTTCTACGGCCTGTAATACGCCTTTGCCCAGATACCGTTGTTTATCACCATCACGCAGTTCCAGTGCTTCTTTTTCACCGGTAGAAGCGCCGGAAGGCACAGCAGCTCTGCCCATTACGCCAGATTCAAGTAAAACATCACATTCAACCGTAGGATTACCACGTGAATCAAGTATTTCACGCGCAAAGATGTCAATGATTGCACTCATGCAAGTCTCCAGATTTTTTAGGTTTTTATATTGTTGTGTGGTAAATGGTACAAACAATAAGCCTGCCAGTCAGCAGCTTGGTCAGGTAGTTAAACTTTGTATTATACCGAAGGCTGAGTATGTGAACAGGGTAATTTACACTTGGTTTTGGCTGTAGAGTGGGAAAGAACAGTCATGTGCTGTGCTGATAAATTAAAACGGTAAATAGTGTGGCTGGGTTACATAACTAAGGTTTATTTATTAAGTAGTTGGCCTATAGGTACTAAATCTATCGTGCCATTTGGTTTGGTACCTGAGGTATTTGCCGCTGAAGCTTTAATGAATTCTGTGTCGTGTCTGATACATGTTGCTGGTGTAAAGAAAATATCTTTTACTGTTAGTATATTAGAAATTAATAGTCTGTTTTATGCTTTTGGGTTTTAAATTTTGTTTGACAGTTAAGCGTCGATTAAGTATAGTTCGCTCTTCTCAACGGAGAGTTGGCCGAGTGGTCGAAGGCGCTCCCCTGCTAAGGGAGTATACGGGCAAAACCTGTATCAAGGGTTCGAATCCCTTACTCTCCGCCATATTCAAAAAATCCCTGAATTAATTTCAGGGATTTTTTATTTGTTTGCCGTTTATGGCAGAAATAACGGTATATATATCTATTGGTGAGTTTGATTGGTTAATCGGTTTATCAGTTATTTTATAATTGTTTGAGTAGTGGGCCTTCCTGCCTGTTTCATTTGCAATCCTGTTCTGTGTTTTGTCAATAAATTTAATGCTTTTTCTGTATGTTTATGTTAAATTAATGAATGATTACTATTATCATTTAATTTGATTTTAACTTAATAATTTATTTGATTTTTTTGCTGGAACAATAATTATCAGGAGTCTATCTTCGTATGCGTAAACTGGTTCATCATTCTTTTTCGCTGGCGTTACTTTCTACTTTAATTTCCCCGTTATATGCTGCAGATGCAGAATTGGAAGATGTAGTGGTGACTGCTTCCGGGTTTAAACAGCAGGCCAAAAATGCAGCTGCATCGATTACTGTGATAAATGCCAAGGAACTGGAAACAAAAGAGTATCACGATGTTACTGATGCCTTGCAGGATGTTCCTGGGGTAGTAGTGACTGGTGGTGGCAGTACCAAGGATATCAGTATCCGTGGTATGTCTGGTGCGTATACGATGTTGCTGATTGATGGTAAACGGGTGAATTCGCGTGCTGTTCGTCCTAATTCCGATGGTCCAGGTATTGAGCAGGGCTGGATGCCACCAATTTCTGCTATACAGCGTATTGAGGTGATTCGTGGTCCAGCTTCGGCTTTATATGGTTCAGATGCCATGGGTGGGGTAATTAATATTATTACCAAGAAAACGGCTGCCGACTGGACTGGCTCAATTAAAACGGATGCAACAATACAGCAGCACAGTAATAGTGGTAATACATTGCAAAGCAGTGTTTATGTCTCTGGTCCATTAATTGAAGACCGCTTAGGTATTCGCGCCAGTGGGGGATATTCTCACCGGGATGAAGATAAATTTATCGGTGGATATAAGGAACAGCGGATGCGTGATGGGGATTTTGTGCTGTCATGGACCCCGGACGATAGAAACACGGTTGATTTGGAAGTAAGCCGCAGTCTGCAGAATCGCAATGGTAAGGTAGGCAAAACTATTGACACGGCACCACGCAGAGGGAAAAAGCCGACTGACGATTACACTCTGTATGATCGCAATCAGTACAGTGTTACTCATCGTGGCTATTACAATAATATTGATACGCAGTCATATGTACAGCGTGAGGAAAACGATAATCCTTCACGTGATATGCATGAGAAAAATACGATTTTTAATACCCAGACTCAGTTTCGTTTAAACAAGCATACGCTGAGTGTCGGCGGAAGATGGCAGCGTGAAGAGCTGAATGATTCAGGTAATCAGCTTACCATTAATGGACGACGTTTAAATCATCTGGAACGTGATTCGTGGGCAATTTTTGGGCAGGACGAATGGCGTATTGTGCCAACTTTTGCTCTGACTGCCGCAGCGCGACTGGATCATGATGAGAATTATGGCTCTGAGGTAACGCCCAAACTATATGGTGTGTGGACGCCCACTAAAGAATGGACAGTCAAGGGTGGATATTCACGTGGTTACAAAGCACCTGCTTTACGGGCAGCTTCAGATGGCTGGGGGCAGGTAACCGGTGGTGGTTACTCTAATGGTATCATTGTGGGTAATTCCAATCTGAAGCCGGAAAAATCGGATAATGTTGAAATCAGCTTTAACTGGGATAATAACCGTAATTTATCTGCTGGGGTGACCACTTATTATACGAAGTTTAAAAACAAGATAACGGAAGTTCGTACCTGCCAGGGTAAAGCCGGTTCGAATGCCTGCTCATGGCGTAATGAGTATTTTGATTTTATCAGCCAGCGTGAGAATGTGGACAAGGCGGTATTGCGCGGTGTAGAAGCAACGTTTGGCTGGAAAATCACCCCTAAAATTGATTGGTCTGCCAACTATACCTATACGCATAGTGAGCAGAAGAGTGGCCAGTTTAGTGGCAAACCGCTGAATGAGATGCCGAAGAATATGTTTAATACGACGCTAAACTGGAATGCGAATGAAAAATTCTCCAGCTGGGCGAGATGGAATTTCCGTAGCAGAACTTCAGATTATCTGTCCCGTACTTCAATGGCGATTGGTAAGCCATCATATAGTTTTGTAGATACAGGTTTGGTATTCAAACCGAAGAAAGATGTGATTATCAGTGGTGGTATCTATAACATCTTTGATAAGAGGGTTGATCAGAAGGATTATGGTCGTACTCTGGATGGCCGCCGCTATAATGTCAGCGCACAAGTTAATTTCTAGGCTACTGGATTATTGTACATATCAGGGGGAAATATCCCCCTGTTTTTATTTCTATAATGTAGTGGAGTTGGAATTGGTCAGATTTCAGTTGTTGTGAGGAAAAAGAGGTAAATGGCCTGTGTGGGTTTGAGTGATGTTACTTAATTGCTGCCTGCTAAAAATAACTATATGCATGGGGCAATCAATCAGATTTTTGTATTTAAGCTGGTTGCAGGCTTATTACTAGAATGCCCAGAATAATATTGATTTCTTAATATTCAGCTTTGTGCTGGAATAATTTTGAGTACATTTTCACTGGTGATGTTGGCAATATCCTGCCAGTGTCCATTTCGCAAGCTGGCTATGGTTTCTGCAATCTGGCGTAAGTTCTCCGGTCTATTGTTCTGATGTGGTAGTGGTGACATATATGGGGCATCGGTTTCAATAACCATGTGCTGTAAAGGCAGTTTTTCGGCGATGAGGCGAATTTTTTTTGCTTGTGGGCGCAGTAGCAGGGAGCCGACACCAATCAGAAAGCCATGCTTAATCCATGCCTGAGCTTCTTCCATGCTGCCAGAAAAGGCGTGTGCAATACCGCCATAGGTAAAACGACAGCGTTTGATACTGTGTAAGCAGGCATCGGTGGCATGGACATGATGAATGATGACAGGCCGCTGTGCCGATTTTGCCAGCTGTAACTGGGCTTCAAAACAGTTAATCTGTAGGTTTTTATCAACTAAACTATGTGCACGTGCAAAATCCAGTCCGATTTCACCGATTAGTGCCTGTGGGTGATGATGTAACAGTTGTTCGAGCTGGCTGAGTGCTAACTCGTTATAACTGGCTACAAACCAGGGATGTATACCAATGGCGGCGTATATCTGAGAATATGATTGTGCTAGCTGAAGGGTGATTGACCAGTCATCAGGACAGGTTGCAGGGACAAGGAAGTGGTTAATGCCTTTTTCGCCAGTCTGTTGTAATACTTGTGCCAGATTGTCGACAAGTGGGCTATGATTGAGATGGCAATGACTGTCTGAGAGCATGATATTAAAAAACACGAGCCTGAGGCTCGTGTCGGTAGTTAACAGGTATTAGTTTTGCGGCTGTTCGCCGTCACTGTTGTGACTGTTTTCAGAATCTGCTGCAGGAGCTAGTGCATCATTTGCTGGCACCGGTTTGGTGGTCTGCATGGAAGGATGCTGTTTGGCGATAGTCTGTTCTTCTGGTGACACTTCACCCTTGAAGCGATTATTCAGGTCAAAGCGTTTGCCTCCGCGCGCCAAAGATTTAATATACCGTGGCCGGCGGCAGTGGTTGGCCAGAACACGGGCAATCAGGGTAGGGTCATACTGGGGCAGGGCAGTAACTAAGTCCTGATCAATGCCAATTGCCAAAGGTTTGAAATGTTTAAATACATCGTATTTACGATAGATATGCTCGGCAATCATGTAGGTTTGTTTTTTCTTGCTCATGGTTTGTACAGCAGATTTCAGTGCTGCACCCAAAGCGGTTTCTTGACTCATAAGGTTACTTCCTTGTGGTTTATGGCCATTTCAGCAAATTAAAAATAATCTAATTAACTGATTTTTGGTGATAACTGTGCAGTTATGGCTATAAAAAATAATATCTATGTATTGGTGTCAATTGGAGAATGGTGGGCAATGTCTGGTGTCTCAACGCGAATATCAGCATTCTGGGCACGCTGGCGCAGTGCATGATCCATTAATACCAGTGCGAGCATGGCTTCGGCAATGGGTGCGGCACGCAGGCCGACGCAGGGATCATGGCGACCATGAGTAGCCAGTATAACTGGCTTGCCATGAATGTCGATAGAGTGGCGCGGTGTGGCAATGCTGCTGGTTGGTTTAATGGCCAGATTAATATGTATATCCTGACCGCTACTGATGCCGCCCAGTATACCGCCTGCATTATTGGATATAAAGCCTTCTGGTGTTAATTCATCTCCATGCTCACTGCCTTTTTGGCAGATACTATCAAACCCTGCACCGATTTCAACACCTTTAACTGCATTGATACCCATCATGGCATGAGCTATATCGGCATCAAGGCGATCAAATACAGGTTCACCTAATCCTACCGGAACATGGCGGGCAGTAACATGCAATTTGGCTCCGATGGAGTCGCATGCTTTGCGTATGCTGTCCATGTATTGTTCCAGTTCTTTAATCTGGCTGTGGTTAGCGACAAAAAACGGATTATCATTTATGTAGGCATAGTTTTCAAAACGTATGCTTTTTTCGCCAATCTGGGTGACATGAGCAATAATTTCAGTATTGAAATGCTCACGTAGCCATTTTTTGGCGATTGCACCTGCTGCTACACGCGCTGCTGTTTCACGTGCTGAGCTTCGGCCACCACCGCGATAATCCCGTATACCGTATTTATGCCAGTATGTATAGTCGGCATGCCCCGGGCGAAAGCTTTGGGCAATATCACTATAATCTTTACTACGCTGATCGGTATTTCTGATTAATAGTCCGATTGGTGTCCCTGTGGTTTTGCCTTCAAATATGCCGGAAAGTATCTCAACGCAATCTGCTTCGCGACGTTGGGTAACATGGCGACTGGTTCCAGGCTTACGTCTGTCCAGATCATGTTGAATATCGGCTTCACTAAGAGACAATCCGGGTGGACATCCATCTATGACGCAACCGAGTGCAGCACCGTGGCTTTCGCCAAAGGTGGTAACAGTAAGGATTTGTCCGAAAGTGTTGCCAGCCATAGGTTTTACTCTTACGTTTTGAGTACAGATTTTGCTGTTGAGTTTAGCACGGTTTATACGGTTTAGGCATAATTTGTCTGATTGCTGATTTATTTTTGTAGCAGATGCATTGATATGGCTAAAAATTTACCAGTTTTACCAGCGTTTTTTGCCTGTTACTGATATTTTTATTATTGATGTTATTAGGATTGTCGTCAATTTTTATGCTTTTGTTCTGATTATATGGAAGTTATCATCATCAGCATGAGGTTTGGGCTGGAATATATGCTATTCAGTAGTAGGCTGTATTTACGGAATTATTTCAATTGGGGCGTGGCTTTTTCTGCTGTGTGGATGATTTTGGCGCAGGCTGGCCGGGCTGCTCTGTGCCAGCAATAGCAGGGGGCTCTGACGGCTGGGGTTTGGTTTTAATCGGGAAATAAATTGAAGTGCCCAAGCCAAAGTTGTGATTACCACCACCAATACCCACCGCTACGTTGGAGGGCATACCAATGCTACAGGCGCTAAGCAGGGTTAAGGCAAAGAGAGAAATGGGTATGAATTTCATGGATTTTTCAGGAAAAATTTGACGTCTTTATTATAAAACTTTCTGGCTGTTTGGCGAATAAAATTGTTTTGCCTGCTGGTAATGTTTTGCTGGTAGCAGAAAATGTTAACAGTTTATCGGTTATTTGAATTTCTTATGTAATGTCTTTTTTTTGGTGGGAAATGTTGTCTGTTGTGATTTTTTAACAGAATGATTTTGAAAATAAATTTGTATAATGATTGCTGGGCTGATTAGGGCGGGGCTGTATTATCACAGACTCATGAAATTTGGTGAGCGCTGTCTAATGGGTGGTGTTATTGTGTTGTTTTAATTTTAAAATAATCTATTATCACCAGCGCATGTTACATATATGCACTGTCTATTAGTTTAGCGAAGTTCACTTATTGGGTAGTTTGTCACTAATGATTGTGCTTTTAGGTTTGCTAACCGCATAAACAATTGTTTGGCGCATTCATCAGCAAGCGCAAGCACATATTTAAAAGGAATGGATAATTAATTTTCTTTTAAAATCCAAGCTGAAGGGTGCGCATTAAAACCGATATGACCATAATAATCAACTGCCTGTGGTGCAGCCAGTAGGGTGATTGAACATGCTTTGTCAGTATTGTTTTTCACCTCTTTAATTAATTGTTTACCTATGCCTTGTTGTTGATAATCTTCATCCACCGCGAGATCTGCCAAATAAGTAATATAAACAAAATCCGTTAAGCAACGCGCAATACCAATCAGTTTATTATCATGCCAAGCGGTTATCAGCAAATTGGCATTATCTAACATAGCTTGAAAGCGTATGGTATCCATAAGTGGACGACGCTCGCCTAATGAGCAGTGACGATAAAGTGTAATGGCTTGTTCGAGTGTTGGTTTGACATCAGAACGATAAATAATGCGACTCATATTAATCTAATCCCCCATCATATAATGTAAATTTTCTACTTGAATTAATTTTAGCTTATTATTGATAAGATTATAATATCTTCTTTTGTAACCTTCTTTACTTTCGCTTACATCAGGATCGGCTAATATTCCAGAAATAATAATCAAACTACTATCTAAATAGTACTCTATTGAAAACCCGTGCTCTCCATTTTCATCTTCTATTAAATAAGCATTAGGTAAAGCAATAACTGTGTTAGAAAGTAAATTTCTGATTTCTCCACAAATTGCACCACCACCACACCCATAAACCTTAACTAAATATTCATAAGCAAAGTTTGCATTTTTTATTTTTGCTTTAGTTTCAACAGAGAAATCAGCAAAATTTAAATTAGTAGAGGTTTTATTTTGATTGGCGTTGGTGTAACCAAATGAAAATAATAAAAAAGATAAAATAGCGTACTTAAATATTTTCATTTTATCTCCAATTGCCATTTTTAGGCTTTATCGAGATTTCAACCACTTAATTAGGTAATATCTGTGTTGAATTCAAGCTGTCGCTTTGGTAATCAGATGAGCTTTTAAAGGTCGCGATGTGTTTTCGATTTAATAGGCTATGCGTCTTGCAATTAGTTATGTATTACCCGGCCAGTTAATAGTTTATTTTAACAGGCCGGGTTTTGTGTTTGCTGTGGTGCAGATTAATGCTTAATTATATGGAGCAATGCTTTGGGCTACACTGGTTAATCCCTGTGCCAGAGCTTTAACCATATTACTGTAGCCATTACCTTGCTGAGCAATGCGGACGTTAAAATTTTGTCCTGTTTCATCGGTACCCAGCCAGCTACTATAGCCATTGATGTAGATATAACCATCGTAGCTGCCCTGAAAGGATTGGATATAAACAGTTAGTGTGGCGGCTTTGGGTTTGCTCTCAGGGGTAAACAGATAGTGAGTGCTCTGTTTGTTCAGTTCATTGGCTAATGCCAAACTGATTTCATTGCCCAAATCATCTGCCCATAAATGTTGCTGGGCAAAATGCAGGGTGGTTGGGCTGTCCTGATAGACCAGATTTCCTTGATTGAGACGTTCGGCCAGTACGACTTTAAGCTGAACAGGGGTTCGCTGGCTGGTGGCAGGCAACTGATAATTACTGCCGGGTAACTGGTAATAGGTTACCGAATTGCTGGCACAGGCACTGAGTGCCAGAGTGGCGGCGCAGACAAGTGGTAGCAGGATTTTCATTATCTGGCTCCTTTTGGCTCTGGGTCATGCCCGCGGCGGTTGAAAATCAGGGCATTGGGTTGCTGTTTCAGGGTTTTCAGTGTCGGCTGGGCCTCTTTCAGTGTGCTATCAATGCTTTTCAGGGTCTGCTGAATATCGCTATATAGCGGAGAGGTGCTGGATACGCCTTGCAGGGTGGTACGCAACTCCTTCAGGGTAGCAGCCAGCTCGGCCGGTAGCTGTTGAGTTTTGTTTTGTGCCAGAAGCCGGTCAGCGCTGGCTAAAGTAGTTTTCAGTTGTGCCAGTGTGCTGTCTAGCTGATGCATGGAGTGCTCAATTGGCAGGTTGTTCAGTTTGGTTAATAACGTCGATACTTGATTCTGAATCATATCGAATCCGGTATTGCTAGTGCCGATTACGGTATATCCCTGGTAGTATGCTACTGGTTTGAGTAGCGACTTGCCGGGTTGAGCCTGTGTTAGGCTGACATACTGATTACCTGTAAGCAGATTGTCTTTTTCCAGTGATGCAGACAGTCCTTTATTGAGTGCCTGCTGGATTTGTTGCTGCCAGATTTTGTCATCCTGTTGGCTGGCATTGATTTCCATACGTCCCGGTTCGATGCGCAGGCGTACCGGTACCCAGCCATGCTGGAATAGTTTATGGCTGTCATTCAGGGCGAAGTAGGGTACGTCGGCAACGGAACCGATGTTGATTCCCTGATACTCTACTGGGGCGCCGACGCTCAGGCCTCGCACTGATTGCTGAAAAAATACCACGTAGTATTGTGCACGTTTGGTGGGCAGGTTATCCAGTTCGCGTTCACTGTTATACAGAGTAAATTCGGTATTGTTGGTAACAGGCTTGCCTTTGCCTTCAAACATGGTTTTGAAAACAATGGCTCCGGAGAGCAGGGCAGGCAGGGGAGCGGAATCGATGTGCACACCACCGCCTGATGCAGTAACCTGAATACCGGTCTGCAACCAGAATTTAACTTTGTCGCCAATCAGACTGTCGTACGGACTGTTTATATAAACCTGATAATGGACGCTGTTGTCTTTGGGATCAAAATCGGCTTTTTCAATTCGTCCTGCACTGATGTCGCCGTAAAGTACGGGGCTGCCCGGCGTTAGCAGCTTATCACTGTGACCTTTCAGGCGTAGACGGATGCCACTTTGGGAAATGGCGCTGACTGGCGGTAAATCTCCTACAGTAAAAGTCTCGGCCTTTTCTTTGCTATGGCCGGGGGTAAAGGCAATGTAGGAGCCGGATACCAAGGTATTAAGGCCGGTAATGCCACTTTGGTCTATGCGTGGTTTGACAATCCAGAACTGGGTATCTTTACGCAGCATATCTTTGACATCTGCGCTCATCTGCGCTTTGATCTGCACTCCTTTTTCATCCGGACTGATGCTGATGGAGGTAACTTTACCCACGGTAACATTCAGTACTTTGATTGCCGTTGTGTTAATTTCAATTCCATCTGCATCGTTAATGTACAGGGTAATTTCCGGTCCTGTATGGCGCAGGTGCTGGATAAATAGCCAAGCTCCTGTTAATAACGCCAATACCGGGATAGTCCACACCAGAACATTAAATGGTGGGGTATGCTTTACTGTAGCCGTTGTTTGCGTAGATTCATTTTCTGTTTGGCTCATGATGAATGCCTTTTAGTGCTACTTTTATGATGAGATGGATGTTGTTTTACCTCATCCCAGATTAAGCGGGGGTCGAAACTGAGTGCTGATATCATGGTTAAAATGACTACTGCGCAAAAGTATATGGTGGCAGCTCCCGGTGTCACATGTGCCAGTGGTGTGGAAAATGCTGACATAAGTATGATAACGACGAAAATATCAATCATTGACCAGCGTCCGATTGATTCGGTAATGCGGTACAACATGGTTAATTTACGTGCAGACATTAGTGGCCGGTAAGCAGCCGAGTAAAGTAATACCAGCATGAATATGATTTTCAGCACGGGAATGGCCATGCTGGCACTGAAAATAACTACGGCTATGAGTACATCGCCATCATTCCACATGTATTCAATACCATCAAGAATGGTACTGGCCAGATTGGTACCTGGGGAACGGGTTATCATCATGGGCAGTAAATTGGCTGGAATGTAGAAAATAATGGCTGCCAGTAAAAATGCCATGCTGATACTCAGGCTTAGAGGTTTGCGCCGGCTTAAATAGGAACCACAAACGTCACAGACATTCTGGGTATCCGGTTGTTCAAACAGGCAGTAATGACAATTGATGGTGTCAGCGTTATGGATTTGTAATGTTGGGTCATGGCCAGTAAGGCGCTGAATCTGATAAAAAATCCAGTGTTCGGGCACGCCCTGAGAGGTGCGGATGAGCAGAATGGCCAGTACCATCATAAGCCAGAAAGCCAGCCCGAAGTGTATTTGTGCCATACCGCTGATTTTGATGTAAGACACCAGCGTAGCAATGTAAAATACATCTACCATGATCCAGTGGCGCAGACGTACCAGTGTACGGGTAGCGTATAACATGCCCGGTAGCACTTGCTGATAGCGCAGGCCGGTATAAACGTACAGGCACAAGAGCAGAAACAGTACCGGTGAACCAAAGGTGAGAAAAAACATGATTTCTGCCAGCAGGGAATAGTCCTGCTGTGCCAGTGACGCTACCATATAGGGAATAGTTAACTCTATATGCATGCCAAACAAATCTATGCTCATGTATAACTGGGTGTATACAATGGTCATGATAATCAGTGAGGCTATGGCATAAGCTGTCGGCGTATCAAGCGGATGTGTTTCGACCCGTACAAGATGCTGATGGCAGCGCGGACACAGAGCAGATTCACCCGGAGTCAGGGCAGGAATGAATAATGACAGACCACAGCAGGGGCAGCCAACTTGATGGGCAGGCAGGCTGCCAACAGGCAAGTTGGTTGAGGGCTGTTGCGCTGATTGTACGGAACGATAGCTCAAGATATCAGGTTTCAGTTGGGAAAGCAGCTATATAAAAAAATAACTTAACAGAGTAGCAATTGCTCTGTTAAGTTTAATATACGTAATTTAAGGCCAATGTGCAATTGGCTTATAACGCAGCAAGTACCGCATCACCCATCTGACTACAGGAAACGCGCTGGCAGCCTTCTTCAAAAATATCACTGGTACGCAACCCTTGTGCCAGTACTTTACCCACGGCCTGCTCAATGCTTTGTGCTGCATGCTCATTATTCAGGCTGTAACGCAATAGCATGGCCAGAGAAAGTATGGTTGCTAGTGGATTGGCCAGATTCTGGCCAGCTATATCAGGGGCGGAACCATGTGAAGGTTCATACATGCCTTTTCCTGTTTCGTTGAGAGAAGCAGAAGGTAGCATGCCAATGGAACCAGATAGCATGGATGCCTGATCAGAGAGAATATCGCCAAAGATATTGCCGGTAACAATCACATCAAACTGCTTGGGCGCTTTTACTAGCTGCATGGCTGCATTGTCTACATACATATGGCTGACGCTGACATCTGGATAATCCTTACTCATATCCGTGATGATTTCACGCCACAATTCGGTAGTTTCCAGTACATTGGCTTTATCAACGGAACACAGTTTTTTATTGCGTTTCTGCGCAGCTTCAAAGGCAATTTTACCAATGCGGCGGATTTCACTTTCACTATAACGCATGGTATTGATGCCTTCACGTTCACCATTGGGCAAAGTGTGAATACCGCGGGGTTCGCCAAAGTAGATATCACCGGTTAATTCGCGCACAATCAGTATATTCAGGCCAGAAACAACTTCCGGTTTCAGGGTTGAAGCATTGGCCAGCTCAGGATAGAGAATTGCCGGGCGCAGATTGCCAAACAGATTAAGGTCTTTGCGTATGGCGAGCAAACCACGTTCGGGACGCAATGGGCGTTCCAGCTTGTCATATTGTGGGCCACCAACTGCACCCAGTAATACTGCATCTGCCTGACGACAGATCTTTTGGGTAAATTCGGGGTAGGGATGGCCATATTCATCATAGGCAGCTCCCCCTAACGGTGCATACTGATAATCTGCATTCAGCCCATCTGCAATAAGTTTATCTAAAATGCGTACTGCCTGTGCAATGATTTCCGGCCCTATGCCGTCACCGGGAAGAATGGCAATGTGTTTGCTCATTTTATTCTTTCTGCATGTTAATTAATTGCCAATGGCCTTGCGGTCATCAGTTTGTTTATTCTGAATAAAAGAAAAATAAAAATTTGCCCGATTCAATTAAGGCTGATACAGCCAGGGTTGCTGTTGCTGGTGTTTGGTTTCATATGCCTTGATGGCATCTGCGTGTTGTAAAGTCAGGCCAATTTCATCCAGACCATTGAGCAAACAATGCTTGCGATGCTCGGTAATCTCAAAATGGTAATGATTACCATTGGATGTGCTGACGGTTTGTTCTGGCAGATTGATGCTGAGCTGGTAGCCTTCCTGAGCAACAACTTCCTGGAATAGCTGGTCAACGACTTCCTCTGGCAGAATAATCGGTAATAAACCATTTTTATAACAGTTATTAAAAAAGATATCTGCAAAAGAGGGGGCAATGATAGCTCGGAAGCCATAATCATCCAATGCCCATGGTGCGTGTTCTCGGCTGGAGCCACAACCAAAATTTTTACGTGTGAGCAGAATATGTGCACCCTGATAACGTGGCTGGTTGAGCACAAAATCCGGATTTAAGGGGCGCTTGCTGTTATCCATACCGGGTTCACCGTGATCCAGATAACGCCATTCGTCGAAAGCATTGGGACCAAAGCCACTGCGTTTGATTGATTTTAAAAATTGCTTTGGAATAATGGCATCTGTGTCTACATTGGCGCGATCCAGAGGTGCCACCAGAGCAGTAAGGGTAGTAAAAGATTTCATGCTGGATTTCAGTATTGTGTAGTTAATGATTGAATTTTGAGCAAGCCCTGACGGGCTTGCGTACAGTTACATTTCTGAGCGTACGTGGTCAGAAGCATTACTTACTGCTTGGCCACCGGAGGAAATATCACGACCCACACCAGAAACAGTATGACAACCTGCCAGAAAACCAACAATGGCAATACTCAAAAGCATCAGTTTTTTCATGATTTTATCCTTGTATGATTATTTATCGGCAGCATTGGACAAGTGCTGGCCACCGGCTCTTACATCCTGTCCCATTCCATGAATTGTGTGACAACCAGAGAGTACAGCCATAACCATTGCAGCAATTAACAACATTTTTTTCATGCCTTACTCCTTAAACAAAGATAAAAGTAAACAAATTCAATCAGAACTACATGCTTATCATGCACTTGCTGGCCTAAAACTGCAAGTTATTCACTTTATATCTGTCGCACATCGGTAAAATATCCGGTAATTGCTGCTGCGGCTGCCATGGCCGGACTAACCAGATGAGTACGCCCGCCATTGCCCTGCCGGCCTTCAAAATTGCGGTTGGAAGTAGAAGCACAGCGTTCCTGTGGCTGTAAGCGGTCTGCATTCATGGCCAGACACATTGAGCAGCCCGGTTCACGCCATTCAAAGCCAGCCGCAGTAAAGATTTTGTCCAGACCTTCTTCTTCCGCTTGTTGTTTAACTACACCAGAGCCGGGCACAATCAATACTCTTTTAACATTATCTGCCTTGTGTTGCCCTTCTGCGACTTTGGCGGCCATACGCAGGTCCTCAATGCGCCCGTTGGTGCATGAACCGATAAATACCACATCAACAGGAATTTCATTTATTGGTGTGCCGGCAGTTAATCCCATATATTGTAAGGCGCGCTGCATGCCTTCGCGCTTAACCGGATCAGCTTCTGCAGCCGGGTCGGGTATCTGTTTGTTTATTGCGATAACCATTTCCGGTGATGTGCCCCAAGTTACCTGAGGCTCTATATCTGCTGCGTTAAAATGATAGGTTTTATCAAAATGTGCGCCATCATCCGACACCAGAGTCTGCCAGTAGCTGACAGCCTGTTCCCATAATGCCCCTTTGGGTGCAAAATGACGGTCTTTGATGTAATCAATGGTTGTCTGGTCTACGGCCACCAGACCAGAGCGGGCACCGGCTTCAATTGCCATATTGCAAAGTGTCATGCGCCCTTCCATTGATAGATTGCGTATGGCTTCGCCACCAAATTCAATTGCATAGCCGGTTCCGCCAGCCGTACCAATCTGGCCGATAATATATAAGGCAATATCTTTGGCGGTAATGCCGGGTTTGAGATTGCCATTAATTTCAATCAGCATGGTTTGTGATTTTTTGGCGGTAATACACTGTGTTGCCATGACATGTTCTACTTCTGATGTGCCGATGCCATGAGCAAGTGCACCAAATGCGCCATGTGTGGACGTATGTGAATCGCCGCATACTACAGTCATGCCCGGTAGAGTCGCACCCTGTTCTGGGCCAACAACATGGACAATTCCCTGATTGATATTTTTAAATGGATAATATTTCTGTACGCCGAAATCCTGAATATTTTTATCCAGCGTATTGACCTGAAGTTTGGATATGGGATCAGTAATACCTTCATCCCAATGATCAGTAGGGGTGTTGTGATCAGCTGTGGCCACAATGCTTTGCTCGCGCCAGAGCGGACGGTGCGCCAGTTTCAGGCCTTCAAATGCTTGCGGGCTGGTTACTTCATGCACCAGATGGCGGTCGATATAAAGTAATACTGTGCCATCTGCCTGTTCTTGGACAATATGGCTATTCCACAGTTTTTCATACAGGGTTTGTGCGTTCATTGTAGTAGCTTTGTTTTGTTATGATTTCTGTGTGAGGAATCTTAATACTGTTAAGACAGATTTACAAGTATTTTTGTCTAAAAATAATATAATCAGCAAATATAAGCAAAAAATTCAGATAATTTTAGACTAAATGTCTAAAGTAACTAAGCTGACATATCTAAATAATTTTCTGATAATGATTATATTTGCTATTTTCTGCTGAATTGTCGTTTATTGTTATAATGATGACTGCCATATGAAGCAAAAAATGCTGTGTGTGAATGTAGAAAGGAATGAAATATGAGTTTACCGGATGTGGCCGCAGCGCATCGTATAGAGTTGCAGAATTTTGAACGTGCAATTTTAGCCAAACAAACCCAAATTGAATCATGGTTTCGTTCTCAATGGCGACATCACCACGCTCCTTTTTACGGATCGGTGGACATTCGCAACAGCGGATATAAATTGGCCAGTATAGACATGAATCTGTTTCCCGGCGGTTTTAATAATCTGAATCCTGCTTTTCTGCCTCTGGCGTCGGTAGCGGCGCAGGATGCGGTGGAACGTGCCTGTGCTGAAGCGAAGTCGGTATTATTAATCCCCGAAAACCATACGCGGAATACTTTTTATCTGCAAAATGTTTATGCATTGTATTCAATTCTGCGGCATGTTGGTTTAGATGTTCGTATTGGTACATTAAATCCTGAAATTACTCAGGTGACCACGCTTGAAACCGCACTTGGTGACCACATCACACTGGAACCGGTACAACGACAGGGAAACCATTTGCAGCTCGCTGATGGGTTTACGCCATGTATGATTCTGCTAAACAACGATTTGTCCGGTGGTGTGCCAGACATCTTACAGGGTCTGGCGCAGACATTGTTACCCCCAGTGAAAGCTGGCTGGACCACAAGGCGTAAAAGTACCCATTTTCAGGCCTACAACCAAGTGGCGGCAGAATTTGCCCAGCTGGTAGGTATAGATGAATGGACAATCAATCCCTATTTTGAAGTATGCAGCGGTCTCGATTTCACTAGCCATGAAGGAGAAAATCGTTTGGCCGAAGCCGTAGAACGGCTGTTACAGCGTATTCAGCACAAATATGATGAGCTGGGGATTAAGGATAAGCCCTTTGTTATTGTTAAGGCTGATGCCGGCACTTATGGTATGGGCGTGATGAGCGTGCATTCTGCTGATGAAGTGCGTGGACTCAATCGCAAAAAACGCAATAAAATGGCCAAAATCAAAGAAGGCCTGGAAGTTAGCGAAGTCATCGTGCAGGAAGGTATCTATACTTATGAAACACTGCAAGGCGCAACAGCCGAACCAGTGGTATACATGATGGATAGATTCGTTATCGGTGGCTTTTATCGCGTGCATCAGGATCGCGGGCCTGATGAGAATCTTAATGCTGTAGGCATGCATTTTGTCCCATTGAAATGTAATATCGCTTCACCGGAAACGCAAAATGCTGAAGAAGAAGCTGTAAGCAAACGCGAGTTTAAGCCGTGGGAAAAGCTGAGCATACCGCAGACAAATGCTATTACTCAGGCTAATGATTGCGAAAGTACTCGCTTGTATGTGTATGGCGTACTGGCCAGATTATCTTTACTGGCCGCAGCAATTGAACTGGAAAATATGCCTGAACCGACTGTTTAATTTACCTGAACTGCCTTGATTGTATTGTTGCGCTGATTTTCAGAACTCAGCAAACCAGCTTCAGTTTTAGTAAATCGCTAATTGATAAAGTATTATACCTAATGAAAAAAACTCGAGTATTAACCGGCGTTACCCCCAGTGGGATACCACATCTGGGCAATTATGTTGGGGCAATTCGCCCGGCGATTCAGGCCAGCCTGAACCCTGACGTGGAATCATTTCTGTTTTTATCAGATTATCATGCCTTGATTAAATGTCATGAACCTGAAAAAGTGTACGAATCCACAAAAGCGGTGGCGGCAACCTGGCTTGCCTGCGGTCTCGACCCAGAGCGTACCACTTTCTATCGTCAGACAGATATTCCCGAAATAATGGAATTAAACTGGATTCTTACCTGCAATACCGCTAAAGGGCTGATGAACCGCGCACATGCATATAAGGCAGCCATGCAGGATAATGCTGAAAAAGGGCAGGAAGACCCGGATCATGGTATTGAAATGGGGCTGTTCTGTTATCCGATGCTGATGAGTGCGGATATTCTGATGTTTAATGCAGATAAAGTACCCGTGGGGCGTGACCAGATTCAGCATCTGGAAATGGCTCGCGATATTGCCGGCCGTTTCAATCATCGTTTCAAACCGTTGTTTACCTTGCCGGAAGCGCAAATCGATGACAATGTTGAAACACTTGTGGGATTGGATGGCCGTAAAATGAGCAAAAGTTATGGCAATACCATTCCGCTGTTTGAGTCTGAAAAGAAATTGCAGAAAGCAGTTAATAAGATTGTCACTAATCTGAAAGAACCCGGCGAAGCGAAACAGCCGGATGAAAGTCCTTTGTTTGATATTTACAAGGCATTTGCCACACCAGCAGAAACCGACCAGTTCACACAGATGCTCGCAGATGGACTGGCCTGGGGTGAAGCCAAGAAAATTCTGGCGGCAAAAATCAATGAGGAACTGGCTGAGAAGCGTGAACGCTTTGCGCAACTGAACGCACAGCCTGCCCTGATTGAAGATATTTTGCAGGCTGGTGCTGTAAAAGCGCGCCAGCAGGCACAGCCGCTGCTGGAGGCAGTACGCGAAGCAGTGGGTATCCGTTCATTAAAATAGAGTACATTTTTATCCGGAAGGGAAAATGACTCTCCCTGCCGGATAAACAATCCGACAGGTAAACTCAATGAAAATCCTATTTATTGCCGACCCGATGGCAGGTTTTAAAACCTATAAAGACACCACGTATGCCATGATGCGGGAGATGGCCAGACGCGGCTGGAAACTGTTTCATACATTAGCCAGCCAGCTGAGTGTGCAACAGGAATGTGTTGTGGCCAGTGCGAGCGAGTTCAGCTTTACTGATGCCAGAGATGAGCATGATCATGATTGGTTTAACTCTTTGCCACCGCAGCAATACCCACTGAATCGTTTTGATGCAGTTATCATGCGTACCGATCCGCCTTTTGATATGCAGTATCTGTATGCTACTCAATTGTTGACACTGGCCGCCAAACAGGGTGCCTATGTGTATAACAGTGGTCAGGCAATGCGTGATTTTAATGAAAAACTGGCCATTCTGGATTTCCCTGAGTTTACCGCCCCAACACTGGTTACTACACACGCAGCTGATGTGCGGGCGTTTCTAAATGAACATCAAGACATTATTATCAAGCCGCTAGATGGAATGGGCGGTATGGGCATATTTCGCTTAAAACAGAACGACCCAAATATTGGCAGTATTCTGGAAATGCTGATGCGTCTGGATAGCCGCACCATCATGGCACAACGTTATATTCCCGAAATTGTTCATGGCGATAAACGTATACTGATTATAGGCGGTAAAATAGTGCCGTATGCGCTGGCACGTATCCCGCAGCAGGGTGAAACGCGTGGCAATCTGGCTGCTGGTGGCAGAGGTGTAGCCCAGCCATTAAGTGAACGTGATCTGCAGATTGCAGAAACACTGGCTCCAGAACTGGTACGCAGAGGTATTTTACTGGCCGGTCTGGATGTTATTGGTGATTACCTCACTGAAATCAATGTTACCAGCCCAACTGGTTTTCAGGAAATTACCAAACAAACCGATTGTGATGTAGCCGCACTGTTTGCCGATGCAGTGGAAGAAGCTGCGCGCTTGCATGGTTCACCTGTGTAGCTTTTCATATATTTTATAAAAATCAGATGATAAAAGGGAAAAATTATTGTCATGTCGGAAAATAACAATCAGTACGCCACAAATATTAAAGGTAAAAAAGGTTTACGCCGTATATTCAATGCTTATGGTTATTCTCTGGCCGGTTTGAAAGCCGCCTGTAGCGAGTCAGGTTTTCGTCAGTTGTTATTATTAAACAGCGTATTGATTGTACTGGTATTTGTGCTGGATTTTGGTGTGCTGACACGGATGGTATTGATTATGGCCTCATTTTTAAGCTGGATTGTTGAGCTGTTTAATACCGCTATTGAGGCTGCCGTAGATCATACTTCGTTGGCTAAACATCCTTTGGCCAAACGTGCCAAAGATACAGCTTCGGCCGCTCAGTTGTTAACTATGCTACTTCTGGCTATCTTGTGGTTATTGGCATTATGGCGTGATTATCTGGTTAACTGGTTTTAAACAATACTGTATTTCTACTATAGACGGTAGAATTGCTGATGCGGGTATTGTTAACTTTTTACAAAAATTGCTGACTGAATATAAATCTGGACTGCTGTCTGAAAAATAGAAAGTAAACAATGCATTTTTTGATAATTCTATTACCTGTATTCGGTATTTTTGTCACAGGTTTTATTGCGCAGAAAGTATTAAAATTTGATATTGCCAGTTTATCAAAAATGTCGTTGTATATTCTTTCGCCATTTTTAGCCTTTAAAACGTTCTATAGCCATCAGTTAACTGCTGCCTATGCTTATTATGCCTTTTATGTACTGGCTTTATGTGTCGGGCTGATTATACTGGTTTATCTCTGGTCGAAAGTGTGTCATTACCAGAATCAGGATAATTGCGCCCTGATTCTGGCGTCATGCTTTATGAATAACGGTAACTACGGTACGCCGGTTATTCTGGTATTTTTCGGTTCTGCCGGTTTTGATGTGGCTGTTATCCTGATGGTATTACAGCAGTTTATCATGAGTACTCTCGGTACCTATTATGCAGCTAAAGGCAGCAGTGATGTCGAAGGTGTCAGCCAGCGGACGATACTGAAAAAAGTTTTACGGATGCCGATTGTCTATGGTGCTCTGCTCGGGCTGATATTTCAATTGCTGCATATTCCCTTGAGTAAAGAAATTATGCTGGCCGTGGGCATGATAGGGGATTCATCTATTCCAGTAATCATGCTGATTCTGGGTATGCAATTGGCTACATTACATATCAGGCAAATTGAAGTTGTCAAAATAAGCTTTGCACTGGTTATCAGATTACTGATTTCACCCCTCTGGGCAGTACTGCTGGTGTATTTTATGCCGATAGACCTGATGTCCAAAAAAGTACTCATTGTGCTGGCGGCAATGCCTACAGCCGCCAATACTACCTTACTGTCTGTACAGTTCAACACCAGACCACAGCTGGTATCTACGGCAACATTTATCAGCACAGGATTAAGTCTGATTACTTTGCCTGTTGTTCTGATGCTGGTGCAGCCACCGGTAATACATTTGTAAGCAGTATAAATATAGTTTAATTAGGATATCAGGTAATAAATGAACTTGAGAGCGGCAGGCAGATAGGTTTCAATGTTTGCACATAATTTGATAACGATACACCCAATACTAGCTGTTACCTGATATAGCTATAATTATTACCATTTCCTCAATGCTTTTTAGTCCGAGAACAGCAATAATAATTAGTTTTAAATTAAATCAGGCTCAATAGTACGAAAGTATGCATACCGTAAAAATGTAGAAGTGCATTGTATTTACCGATTACAGTAGTAGGCTGAGAAATTATGTACTTCGTATCAAAATATGCCGTATCTAGTATTATAGATGACAATTATCTTACCTTTATCCATTATGTACTGGGTGCCATACTGTTTAAACTAGTATTAATTACATGGCAATTTTGTTTTCTCTATCTGAGACTAATAAAATTTGGCAAAGCTTAGGGTTTTTATCGATTATTTCAATAAAAGAATAGAATAACTTTTTGCTTATCTTGTGTGGCATGAATATTCTGATTGGTAAAAACATTCAGCCTATTCAGGTTGATTCATCAAAATATTGTTTTTGATTGCCCAAATCAGTGTTATTACCAACTCTCCCAAATAGAATAAACCATAAGCTATTTATATTTGTTTTAATATTTATTGCTATAATAACAGGAAGTTTGCTTTTGCAACTGTTGTATATAATTGAAGCAAAAAACTGTTTTGTTATCGTAGCAATCAAAAGGCTACTAAATAAAGATAACACGGTTATCTTTAGCGTTTTAGAACCATCGCTCTATCAAGATATTGGCTGATTACTGCTTCCCAAAACTTATCGTTATCACTATAAACCGGTATCATAGCCGCTTAAACCTGTTGTGATAACAAATTGAATGGCACATGACTAGATTAAAATTTACCAAAATGCATGGTTTGGGTAATGATTTCATGGTTATTGATGGTATCAACCAGAAATTTGACCCGACAACAGCACCTATTGCTGCATGGGCACAACGGCATACAGGTGTAGGATTCGATCAGCTTCTTTTGATTGAAGCGCCGCAGACAGCAAAAGCTGATTTTCGGTATCGTATCTTTAATGCCGATGGTTCAGAAGTGGAACAGTGTGGCAATGGTGCACGCTGTTTTGCCCGCTTTGTCTACGATAAAGGTCTAACCAGCAAGCAACAGATTGTGGTAGAAACAGCCGGTGGGTTGATTGTGCCGCATTTAAATGATGATGGTACAGTAACAGTAGATATGGGCGTGCCATTATTTGTGCCCGAACAGATTCCGTTTGCTGCTATCGATGAAGATGATGCTCAGCGCATCAGCCATCAGCTGATTGTTGGCACTGATATGGTTGATGTGACCTGTATCAATATGGGTAATCCGCACGCCGTAATGGTTGTGGACGACATCGATCAGGCACCAGTACATCGGCTGGGTGCTGCAATTGAAAACCATAAACAGTTTCCACAGCGGGTTAATGTGGGATTTATGCAAATACTGTCACCACAACAGATTCGCTTGCGTGTCTTTGAGCGTGGTGTTGGCGAAACACAGGCTTGCGGTACCGGTGCATGTGCAGCGGTAGTGGCCGGAATCAGTCTGGGTTTACTAGGCGATGATGAACCGGTACAAGTTAATTTACCCGGTGGGCTGCTATCGATTAGCTGGCAGCAACAGCTAGAAGATGCTCATGTCTGGATGACTGGCCCGGTGCAGACTGTATTTGAGGGGGAGATTAATTACTTATGAGTATTGATGAAGCAAAAGTGCGTGCTTTTTTACATGCACAACCACAGTGGCTGTACGAACATGCTGCCGAGTTTAATTTGCGCCCGATCGAAAGCAAGATATTGTCATTTCAGCAGGGCAAGATGCAAGTGATGCAGCGTAAAACCGAAAAAATGGCCTCACAACTGATTCAGATGCTGGGTGATGCTGATGCAAATCATACACTGATGGCTAAATTTATGGCATTTGATCAGCGCCTGCTTACTGTAAATACAGTGACACAGTGGCAGCGTGCAATCAGGGATGGGTTGAAGAATGAATTTGCTTTATCTTACTATGCGCTGAAAATTGTTGCCGATATACCAAAAAATGTGCGTGTGCCTGTAACTTTACTGGCTGAAAACAGAATTAAAGCCATTAGTGAAAAATTAACTGCTCCTGTTTGTGGTGCCTTGCCGGCAGCGGCTTTATTAGAGTTATTACCTGCGCAGCCACGTCTGGAAAGTTTTTTACAGTTACCACTGCTCTGGAAAGATCAAGTGCTTGCCATACTGGTTATTGGCCATGAAAATGAAGCGCATTTTGCTCCCGATATGGCCACTGAATGGGTAACAGCCATGGCTGATAATATGGCTATTGTTCTGGCGCGTTTGCTGAAATTGGTACGCTAATGGGTACACTAATAAGTAATGCTGTTGTACTGATATATGCTGTACTGTTTGTCTGGCAATGCTGCAAATATCAGCTTGATGGCTGGTTGGCGGCATCAGTAACTGTCTGGTTGGTTTTGACCAACATCAGTAGTGAGATTTTGCCGGGTATTGCTGGTCCTTTTAAGCCGGTAAATTCGTTTCTGGTGCCTGTGTACGTATTGCTAGGGTCATGTTTCGCTATGCACCAAGGCCGCAAACTCAGGAATAGCCCTTATTTAACTATGTTGTTCTACAGTTGCTGGTTACAGCTTGGATCATTGGCTATTTGTCTGGCTTTAGTTCTATGCCTGATAACAAAAGCTGCTCTGATTATCCCTTTTCTGGTAAGTTTGCTCCAGATGTTTGCCTGGCAACCGATTTTCTGGATTGGTAGTCAATGGATATTGATGATGATGCTGTTTTTGCGTGGCGCTGATAACGAAAAACCAATATGGCGTTGGCAGACTTTGCTGCTTTTCAGTTTATTTACACAGCTGGTATATATGACGTTAAGTTTTAGAGGAAAATTGTAATTAGGATTGGTAATGAACACCTAAGATAATTTCTATTGTTTTAAAAAATCACATAACAAAAAAGCCAGACTAAACAGTCTGGCTTTTTTGATTTGTGTGTGCTTATTTAGAAGCAGCAGCTGCTGAAGCTTCGGCTTCAGCTTCAGAAGCAACAACAGGAGCAGAAACTTCAGAAGCGGCAGCTGCTGGTTCAGAAGCAGGAGCAACTGCTTCAGAAGCAGGAGCCGCAACTTCAGAAGCAGCAGAAGCAGCAGGAGCTGCTTCGTCTTTAGTACAAGCAGCCAAGAACAAAGACATCAGGGCAGCAGCAGCTAACAAAGATTTTTTCATGATTATGTACCTTAATCTGTATCAAAAAGTATTACTTTAATGATGGAAGTCCAGTTTTTGCACACCATATCGTTTCATCAACAAATAGCTATAGTGCGCATAACTTGTGCAAATCGAATTATGCCCCGCCTTGCAAACTAATGCAATCAGCCATGCGTGTATTTTTGTTAAATAAGGCGGTTGGTAAAGTCTGTTGCCTAATTGAAAATGCTGTTTGATGATATACAGGCTTCTGTATGCAATTACAGGCGATTGGTAAAATTAAAAATATAAGATATTGATAAAATTTAGTAAAAGTAAATAATGTTCGACAATAATTTTACAGTTAGGTGATTACATATCCAAATTGTTAAAATAAACATCAGTTGCTTTTTTACAACATGTTTGCATGTTTGTGGCTTTATTGCCTCATATAAACCTTTCAACTGTTACTAAACGGAGTGCTTATTTCATATATAGGAACGAAGTACCTCATTTTTGCTGACTGTGGCTGTATAAAAAAGGCGTTTTATAAATGATTTTTTTTGAATACTCATCATGTGGTCGTAATTAACCTCAAATCTGCAATTCAATTATCTTATGTATTCAGATTAGTATTATTAATAATACAACCGTTCAATACCTCAATAACCAGCGACAGCTTATTTGCCATTTTAAACTCTACAGTCTTCATGTTGGATTTAACATTTTGACTTGGTATAGCAAACAGTTGAAAATAGTTAATCTATTACTGAATGCATCTGCTATTAAAATACAAAATTTAAGATAGCAGCAATTTTCATGATTTCAAATTAAATTTAGTTAATGGGCAAGTATTGCTGGCTATAACAAATTTATCTGTATCTGGCTGGTTTATCATTCTTTTTTTACATCTTAATTTGTTTGCATCATTTATTAATCTGTCTATACAGCTAGTCAAAGACCGTTTAATTGCCATTGTTCGTTATAATGACAAGTTTTGAATATCCGGCATGTGTATACTAGGCATGCTAGCTGTTTTAGTTATCATTGTTTCAATTCAGGAAGCTTACCATGACAGAAACCGTTGAACGCGAAAGCATGCAGTATGATGTTGTGATTGTTGGTGCTGGTCCGTCAGGTTTATCTGCTGCCATCCGTCTGAAGCAACTGGCAGCACGGCAGCAACGTGACATCAGTGTGTGCATAGTCGATAAAGGTTCTGAGGTGGGGGCACATATTCTGTCTGGTGCAGTTATTGACCCTCGTTCTTTATCTGAGCTAATTGAAAACTGGCAGGAGAAGGATGCGCCATTATCCTGTCCTGTTAAGGAAGACCGGCTGTTGTTTCTAACCCAGAAGAAAGCCTATCGATTGCCCACTCCGCCAAGCTTTAACAATCATGGTAATTATATTATCAGTCTGGGGGTATTTTGTCGCTGGCTGGCGCAGCAGGCAGAAGAGCTGGGTGTAGAAATCTATCCGGGTTTTGCTGCTGCGGAAGTACTGTATCATTCTGATGGTTCCGTGCGTGGCATAGCTACCGGAGATATGGGGCTAAACCGTGATGGTAAGCCCGGAGACAATTATCAGCAGGGTATGGAGCTATTGGCGCAGCAAACCATCTTTGCGGAGGGCTGTCGTGGTTCGCTTACCAAAACCTTGATTCAGCAGTTTGGATTAAACAGGGATTGTCAGCATCAGACATACGGACTCGGGATTAAAGAGTTATGGGAAATCGCGCCAGAAAAATCCAGACCAGGCACGGTAATACATTCAATTGGCTGGCCACTGGATCAGCAGACATATGGCGGCTCATTCCTGTATCACTTGAATGATAATAAAGTGGCTGTGGGATTTGTAATCGGTCTGGATTACCAGAATCCCTATTTGTCGCCTTTTGCTGAAATGCAACGCTATAAAACCCATCCGGCCATTCGGGAAGTGCTTGAAGGTGGTAAGTGTATTGCTTATGGTGCACGCGCGTTAAGCGAAGGAGGGCTGCAAAGTCTGCCCAAGCTCACTTTCCCCGGTGGTGTACTGGTTGGTGATACAGCTGGCTTTCTGAATGTGCCGCGTATCAAAGGGATCCACGCCGCCATGAAATCGGGAATGTTGGCAGCAGAAGCCGTGATTGACGTATTGAATGCAGAAGGCATCGATGAGAGTAGTAATAGTGAAGCTGTAAGGTATACTGAATTGTTCCGAAACAGTTGGTTACATACTGAATTGCATAAAGTTCGCAATATGCGGCCAGCGTTCAAATGGGGGCTGTTTGGCGGTCTGGCTTATTGTGCACTTGAAGAATATCTGTTCAGAGGCAAAACCCCATGGACACTTCGCCATCACTGTGCAGATTATGCATCTTTGCGTAAAGCGCAGGACTGCCAGCCTATTGATTATCCTAAGGCAGATGGTAAATTAACCTTTGATCGCATGAGCAGCGTTTTTCTGGCAGGAATCAGCCACAATGAAAGCCAGCCGGTACATTTACAACTGCATAACCCGGAACTGGCCATCAGTGTCAATTATCGTGATTATGCCAGCCCAGAAATCCGTTATTGTCCTGCTGGTGTGTATGAAATTGTTGAAAAAGCAGGAAACCCACACTTGCAGATTAATGCACAGAATTGTGTACACTGCAAAACCTGTGATATTAAGGATCCCGCCCAGAATATTAACTGGGTTTGTCCAGAAGGTGGCAGTGGCCCCAATTATGCGGAAATGTAAATGTTAAAATAAGCTTAAATTAGCAAGTCCTGATATAAAACAGGCTGGTAATAGTACTATTACCAGCCTGTTTTATATCAGTGTTCGCGTTCATGAAAGAATGCGTATGTTGCGTCATGAAATAGTTCCACTTGCGGATTTTCTTCATACTGCAACTGTGCAACTTCGTTATCAAAAGCTGCACGAATGGATTCTGTGGCCAGTTCTGCTATATCTGCCGGCAGTGCTCGTAATAAGCCTTTCAGTGCTGTAGCCAGAACCCGGTTTTGCATGATTAAAGCTTCATTACTTTCTTCAAGAAACTCAATACGCTGTTCGATTGTATTCATCATTCAATCCTAATTTAATTGGGAAAAATATACATTATTTTAGCATTTTAAACTATAAAAGTTGTTATAATTACTAAGATATGGCGCACTAAAAAATCATGTGCAGCCCGTTTAAAATATATCGGGATAGCGAGAAGAGGGGGCATGGTGAAAAACCAGTATGAACAACAAAATCAATTTGTTTTTACTCTGAGTGAAGATAATCCACCTAAACAGCAAGCTGTGGCCAGTACGACTACCAGTGCAGCAACAATGACGACAGACGTGATGCCCGAGTGGGAGCGCCGTCTTGAACAGTTGCGACAACATAAAAAAAAGCAGGATGGCGGGTCTGTTCACCATGAGGATACAAAAATCACTAAACCGTCAGTGGCCGCACGCAAAACCAGAAGGCCGGAGGAACATGGTTTCAATTTACCACCGGCGGTAACGGGTACTGTAGCAGGCCGTAGCGCATATACAAGGCCTAATCCCAGAAACAATAACCTGCCTCAGCCTAATAATGAAGTTTTACTTGATCCAGTACAGCGGGAGCGGGTTTATCGTGCTTACCTGAAGCAATGGCAGCAGCAAAGTACTCTGGAAGCTCAACAGCAGGAATCTGCTTTAAATGATACAGCCTTACTGATTCAGGAAGACTGGCTGGCCGCACAGAACTGTTTACAAAGAGCACCCATCGATGAAAATTTGCCTTCAAACTGTACTATTCAACTAAAGGGTAATCAGTCTACTGTCTTACAAACAGAAACCAACCAGAATAATGCTGATGGTGAGTTGCCTGCTACAACAGAAAACGGCCAACCGATTATTCATGTACACATGCATGTGATCGAACCACGCGGGACGGCCAACAGGGCAGTAGCCTGTATTTCCGAGCAGGCGTTATTGCAGCAGTTAAGCGAGAAATTACGTCCTCATCTGGCCGATGTATTGTCAGGTATGGTGCGTGTTGCCGTACAAAAACATACTGCGGGACTGGTAAGTACCTTGCAGCGTGAATTACTGGCAGAAGTGCCTGCGGCGGTAGAAGATGTATTGCAGCATAATCTGGCGCAAGTAATGAGTAATTTTAAGAAAAAACAACGCTAAAAGCTGATTTTATTTTGCCGGTTATGCACAGTGGACTAAAAATTTTTATCTGTAGTTCTGTAGTGATACAAAAATAATTGCAGTTTCATCAGTTTTGTCACCTAACCAAAAGATTAAAAATTAAGGTAGCCAAATATCAGCTTGGATAATATTCATTTTGCTTTACAGGATAGCGGTTTTGAGTAATCGATAATATTGTTATCGCCCGTTTTATCGCAAACTGGCAAAACTATTTATTTTTAGAGCTAACCCTAAATTTGTATTGATTTACTACTGCGGGAAAAGTTTAAATGCATTCAGTGAATAATGGAGAACAACAGGCAATTATGCTATACTGCGCGCCATTCTGATTAAAATCAATGCAATGCCAGTATAGCTCAGTTGGTAGAGCAGCGCACTCGTAACGCGAAGGTCACAGGTTCGATTCCTGCTACTGGCACCAGTTTAATGCATTGATTATCCAAATATTTTATAAAAATAAATTCATCTGTTTTCGATAGAAAAATGCCACCGTGCTCAACTGGCCAGATCGTTTTGGCAGGTTTCTGAATATATATTTAATAAATTATTGATTGTTATACAGGCCGGAGCAGAATACTTTGCCAGCCTGTTATCATTACTGCTTCTATAAGTTCAGGAAAAATAGCTGATTCTAATGCTGACAAAAATTTTGCCAACCCCGTATCAGCTACTCCATCCTGTTACTGTGCAGTTTCGTTTAAACGTGCGTAACGTTGTGCCAGTACCGCACAGATCATCAGTTGCAACTGATGAAAAATCATCAGTGGTAACAGCATAATCCCTACTATGCTGGCAGGGAACAGGACATTGGCCATAGGAACACCATTGGCCAGACTTTTCTTGGAACCGCAAAAAACAATAGTAATTTCATCAGCGCGATTGAAGCCTAGCGAGCGCGCAACCAGTGTATTGATACATATAACCAAAAATAGTATCAGCAGGCTCAGCATAACAATCATACCGATTGAACCTAAGTTAACCTTATGCCATAAACCTTCAACTACCGCATCACTGAAAGCAACATAAACCACCAGCAGAATTGAGCCACGGTCAGTACGGTTTATCCATACTTTGTGTTTATGAATCCAGTTGGCAATCAGTGGCCGCGCCAAATGGCCTACAACAAAAGGCAACATCAGTTGCAACAGAATCGATTCAATTGCGGCTGTAGTATCAACGCTGTTGCCGCTGGTAGGCATCATCAGACCAATCAGTACTGGTGACAGAAAAACGCCGAGAATGCTTGAGGCTGAAGCACTGCACACTGCTGCGGCCACATTTCCACCGGCGACAGAAGTGAAAGCAATTGCAGATTGCACCGTAGCCGGTAGTGCACACAAATACAGAAAACCCAGATAAAGCTCAGGAGAAAGCCAGTGCGGTACCAAAATCCGCAAACCTAACCCGATTAGCGGAAACAATATAAACGTACTGCAAAATACCACCAGATGTAGCCGCCAATGCCTGATGCCTTCTGTAATAGCCTGACGGGACAGTTTGGCACCATGCATAAAAAACAGCAGAGCAATGGCAATGGTGGTCAGATAGCTGAAAAATGTTTTTGCGCTGCCCTGACAGGGCAGAACAGTAGCAGTGCCTATAACAGTTAGCATCGCCAGTAAAAACGGATCAATATAAAATTTTTTGAGCAGATTATTCATGGCAGTAACCGTTATGCAGGCGTATTGTCACCAAAGGCATTATTTTAGCGTAAAAGACTTAATGAAAAATAGCAGGTAAGTGAGTTAAAAAGGATTAATCTGGCCTAAAATGGCTACATATATTCAAACAATAAAATTAAGTGGTCGTTGTTTGTTAAATTTAGCGAGACGAAAACAACTTGCCGATGAATGTAACTGTTTATGACTATACCAAAAAACATAAACAACAAAAGTGTGTCAGAAGTATTTTTTTTGTCATGAATTTTCTTCTTTAATAGATTTAAATAAACTTAGCTTTAATGATTTCAAATGTTGCTTCCTCCATTGCATTATCATACAGGTATCCTTTTTTGTTCAATGAGCATTGAATGTTTAATGCTTTGAAACATTAATCTGGTAACTGATTATCAAATTCCTTTCCTCTATCAGGAGGAAATAGATTTAATGACGATAGCAGTTACTTAGTCTGGTTTAATGCAGACATCACTAAATCTGCTGTTGTATGTTGACCAACACTATAACTAGCTATCTGGTGATTTGATAAATTTAGTAACACATATAAATAGTTCGAGCGTGGGTAACACGGATATAGGTTAATAATCTGCCTTAAGTACCTGCCATGAAACTGGCGTTGTAATTGGTTAGCTATTGCAGCAAATATTACTTGTACTCTAAAGTCCATGATAACGTTTAATCGTATACTTTTTTGATGTCAATGATAGCGACCTCATTACCTAAGCAATATAACGACGAAAAACGCTGATGTCTGCTTATTGCAACGCTAAACAATTCACCTGATTCTATAAAATTGATAGCTGCGATTAAAAACAGTCAATGTTTTATCAAAATAATGACTGGAAACTCCTAGGTTCCAATATAATTGCTGTTCTAGTACAACGATAGTGGCTTGCTTTTAGGATTTTAATTTTTATTCCATTATCAGTACACTTTGCTTTAGGATGCTGTTTTCCATCAACAGCTGCTTAAGTTTTATTTATAAGGTAATCAGTTTTAAGTTTATCTGTCCTCCCTAAAATATTTTATGAATTAATGTAGCCTACCACTATTTATAATCAGCGACAGTTGTCGCTGATTTATTTTTTTAACATCTTTCTAAATTTCTAAATTTCTAACTTTCTTGTTTACCTGTGTTTTATTAAAAAATAGGTATGCAAGTGTGGCTACAATGAAATTACCTAAAGCTGCAAATATCGTTACAACATTAAGTTCAAAATAGTTAAATAAAATAAATCCTGTTAAACCTGCACCAATTGTTGCACCTAAAGTATTTATTGCATAAAGATGTCCAGTAGTTTGCCCGATATTTTTCCAAAACTGTGCAATATAGGTGATTAAAATTGGAAGGGTTGCGCCCATTAAAAGAGTAGGAATAAGAACCAATACAAAATTAACAATTGCAATAACTATTAAATTGTAAGTAATAAAAATATCCCCAACAAATAAAATAAGTTGATAGCTAATTAACCCAAATAGACCGATACCCAACTCACTAAAACAGAAAAGTTGTAGTGCTTTATTAGGGTAATTATCGACAATTTTTCCACCACCTAGGGCGCCTAAACCAAGCCCTAACATAAATGCAGATACGATAATTGCAACAGAATCAACATCAGAGCCAAAAGCAGAATAAAGTGCTCGTTGCCAAGCCACTTGATAAGTTAACCCACTCATTCCAGAAATAAAAAATAGAGTACTTAATAGTAGTAATTGTTTTTTGTTTAGCATAAAAAGCTCCTTATTTAATTTTAAAAAGACAGGATTTATATTTTATTGTCGTATTTGTTTTTATGAAGACCATATTTATATTCTGTTATCATATTTTTATCAGTAATAATTTCTGTTTCTCGCTCCAAATTATAAAGCTTTTCAACTTCTTCAAGACTTAATAATTTTGTATTTAATGTTCTGTTATAAGCTCCCTTTTGTTTTGACTTTTCAGTAAACATTGGTTTACCATCTAAGACTAATTTATCAAGGCGATTTTTGCCCATATCTTCATCAAGTATAATTGGTGAATCAGAGGCATAGATAAATCCAAGCCTTCCCTCCCAATAGGCATATTTAAATATAGATTGCGCTGTTTTCAGTGTATCAGGTGAACGAGTACTATTAAATGCAAAAATACCATTAGGATTTAATGAATTCTGTACTATTTTCATCATCTCTTGCGATAATAGATTAGTTACACCTGAACGCCAATGGTAGGTGGTGTTCATAATGATTAAATCATATTTTTTATCACTATTTCGTTTAAGCCAACGTCTACCGTCATCAATGTGGATATTAATTTTATGATTTTTTAATATTGGTGAAACGATAGGGTATTGTTTAATAATATCTAGGTAACCTTTATTAATTTCAACGGCATCAATTGTTTCTAATGTGGGAAAACTGGATAATGCACGAGTCCATGCTCCGCCACTAACGCCAATAACGAGTGCTTTTTTAGGGTTTGGATGGATTGCGGCTAATAAGTAAAGTCGATTTAGGCCATTTATATCTATCTCTGGATTTATATTTAAAACACCATCATACATATTATTACCTAACACAATATTTTTTCTTCCATCTCTATTATCATTAACGACATGAATAACACCATAACGATTTTCTATATAAGAATTAATATGTAAATGCGTTGGTAACATATTTTTAAAAATATAATCTGTATGTTTATCAACTAAATAAAAACAATAGCTACTGAGTATAACAATAGCAATAACAGAAACCAGTGATTTTTTAATTATCATCAATCCTCCCAATAAGATACAAACTATACCTATTAAAATGAACATTGATGAAACAGAGATATAGTCAAGAAAAATACCACCAATTAACAAACTGCCAAGGGTTGATCCAATAATATTAAAAAAATAGACTTTAGAAACAGATGAACCGACTTTGTCATTGGCAATCCTCGTACCTAAATGATGTACAATTGGAAATAATATTGCTTTTAGGGCTGCAACGATAAATATTAAAAGACAACATAAAGATGTTATTAAAATATCATCAGTAGTTATTTGACAAGTATATTGAAATATAAATGGAATCAATATATCAATTATCCCTGCAAATATTAAAATATTCCCGCCGGCCCATAATAAATTAGAACAACGAGTGCAAATTGTCTTACCTCTACTTGCACCAAAGGCGATACCTAATAGAAAGAAAAACAACACCAGCGCAAAAGCATGTGGTGCTCCACCCCAAATAAAACTTACTATTCTAAACCATAGCATTTCTTGTCCTAAGCTCATAAATCCAACTAAAAGTGAAATGCACCAAGCAAAATATTTCATAGTGAATTTTCCTAAAATTTGTTGTTGTTTTAAGATTTAAACTTTTTCTACAATGATTTTTTTGAATAATTCAACAATTTAACAATTAATTAACTATTTTGGCAAGGGTTCTGCCTAAATATTTTTTAATTGAGCATTACGGAGCGGCTTTATTGTTCAGAATTAAAAAATTCATTGAGATTGTTATTAGGAAAAAGAGGAATAAAAATGTGGTCGCTGATGTGGCTGTGCTGACCACGGTAGATAAACAGGCGGTAGGTGCCATCGTCGTCTTCGATCACCCAGCGATTCTGTTCGCCACGGCGGATGCTGATATTTTCACTGACAATGCGGATACCTTCACCCGGCTGCAAGGCTTCGATCTCAAGGCGCCGTCCCTGTTCGTTGATGTAGAAGGCGGTGCAGGAGCCGTCTGACTGCGGATTGATTTCCATTTCTACTTCATAAGGGACGCTCCAGCCGGCACCAAACATGTTATGGGTGCGGGTATCGATGCTGCTGTAAAAACGCTGCCATTCGATGGGGAAATGGGCGGGTATGGTGAAATCGAGCTCTTCGGCACCGGCAAGGAGTTTGGCACCGGTGGGCAGGTGAACGGGGTTACCGCGGGTTACGGCTTTGGTCGCGCTGGCGATGACATAGCTGGTGGCGCCATTAATGGCGAGGTTGACCAGCAAACAGCCAATTTGGACACATCTTTTATTAGGGCGCTTAAGGGAGGCTAATATACCAATGCCTAAGGATATGGGGTGTTTGCCACTGCGTATCGGGCGCACGACGATGGGTTCACCACCGATGCGCACGTTGTTGGAAACTCTGACACCACCCTCGCAGTTGTCGGTGACTTTGGCTTCACAGGTGCTGCGGTCGTTGCTGCGTACGGCAGGCTGGCTGTTGATGTAGACTTTGCTGGAACCTTCGGCCATGTATTCATATGTACCGGGTAGATGTGGATGCTTGGCACAGGTGATTTTGTCGTTATCTCTGGGTACTGCCCGTGGATCGGCTGTAGCTACGGTAGGTCTGAAAATTTCTTTGGCCCATTCCCACAAGCCACTGAGTATGCCTGCGGCTATGTCGAGGAATTCTGTGGGTTGTTGTGGTTGTTCGCTGTCATCGGCCAGTTCGATGCCTGGGTCTATGGTGCCTGCGGCACGGGCTGCCGGTTTGCTGTTGGTACGGGTATTGTGTGAACCGGTGGTGATTTTGCCATCTTCGTTGAGGGGAAAGATGCTACTGACCCAGTCGGCGAGATTAGATACGACATTATCGCCGCCAGTCATGGTCATGACGATGCCTACGACAAGGCTGAATGCCAGTCCACCGGTGGTTATGGAGCCGAAAACGAGGAAGCCTGCGGCTGCGGTAATGGCAGCATAGGTGGCGATTTCTACGGCAGCGCCAACGATGTCTGCGAGCATGGAGGTGTGTAAAAGGATGTCTCCCTCGCGGGCAGCCCAGTAGGCTTCTCCCATGCTTATGTCTCCTTTGGTTGATAAACATAGTTTGTTACCAGTTTATTGCTTTAGTATTTCATGGTTTGGTTTAATTTTGTTAAATTAAAATTACTAAATTAGTTTATTTGTTGATTTATATTAATTTGTATTTATTTTTAGGCAATTTTTATGTTGTATTTTATCAACGGTGTAGATGATTGAGTGCTGGAAATAATAAAAGCAGCTTTCCGGTAAGGGGTTAGCTGCTTTGGTGTGGTTTGAATTGGTGTGCTTATTGGTTAATCTGGGCAGTTAATTCTCGTGTTTCATGGAAACGGATATCTGGCCAGCGTTTTTGTTACTGCACGGCATAAAAAACCGGACAGGCGTTGTCTGTTCGGTGTGTGATTTCAGAAAAACGAATTGAGTCCGAGAAAAATCAGCACAGAAAGTAGGGCAGCAGATGGCAGGGTAATTATCCAGGCCAGTGCTATGGGTTTCATTAGCTTCCAGTTGGCATTGTGATTAACCAAACCAATACCCAATACGGCACCAACCAGAATGTGTGTACTGGATACTGGCAATCCCATTAGTGTAGCCAGCATCACAATTGCAGCTGAAGACAGCTCTGCGGTGAAACCAGATGCTGGGTGCATTTTGGCCAGATTGGTACCCACTGTCTGAATAACTTCTTTGCCGATAAACCACAAGCCGACAATCAGGGCAACACCAAAAGTTATCATTACTGGTGCTGGAATCGGGGTATTGGTATCCATGCCGATATCACCGGTACGGATAATATCCATAATGGCTGCGAAAGGGCCTACTGCATTGGAAATATCATTGGCACCATGACTGAACGCGAAACCGGCGGCCGTAAATACCTGCATCCAGCTGAACATCAGAAAGGTGGATTTGCTCAGATCCTTACGCTTCAGTGTTTTGGCGTAAATGAATGTGGCCATCCAGATAAGTGCGCCTATCATGATGATTAAAAGAAAATTGGTAACCACAGACAAGCCAAGATGCAGATTGGTTAACCCTTTAAATAACAGCATGGCGGTAATCATCATGCCGCCACAGGCTGAAATTAAAGGTACCCAGCTATGTAGTGCTTTGAAAGCATCAATACTGTTTTTACGGCTTTCGATATCAGCCAGCCCTTTATAATAATCTGATTCCAGCTCTTCTGTGCTGTAATCAGGGTCGCTATAATTTTCGGCGTCTCGGGCAATTGCTGAAGAAATCCTGATTTTTTCTGTTTCGCTTAAGTGTTCAAACCAGGCTTTGTGTTTTTCTTTATACGCTTTTTTTTCCTGTTTGATTTGTTTCAGGGCAATGCTCATGCGGTCGTTATAATCGAGTACATGTTTTTTTATCTGGCTAAAGAGGATAAATGACAAAGCTCCGCCTAAAACCGGAGAAATCACCCACGATAGGCCAATTTCACCCATTTTATTCCACTGGATTAGATCTAAAGCGCTGCTGTTACCAGTTACCAGATAGCCCAGACACAACCCTCCTCCAACCAATCCACCAATCAGGGAATGTGTGGTTGAGACCGGCAGGCCTTTTTTCGAAGCAATCAGCAGCCAGATAGCCGCAGCTAGCAATGCAGCCAGCATGACGTTAATGCATTGTGATGGTGCCAAATGCATGGCACCAAGGTCTATAATACCGTGACGAATGGTTTTGGTAACTTCACCGCCAGCAATTACTGCACCTGATACTTCAAAAACTGCGGCGATACCCAGTGCCTGTGGTATTGTAAGGGTTCCTGCACCTACGCTGGTGCCAAAGGAGTTGGCAACATCATTACCGCCGATATTGAATGCCATGAAGGCGCCAAACAGGGTAGCAATGATGAATAACAGCGGAGAGTGATGATTGGTGTAACCCAGTCCCCAATAGATAAAGTAGGCAATTGTGCCAAGTAACAGCGCTGCAAAAGTGTAATTAACCCGCATAATCAGGGGTGAGCGTACAGAGGATGTGTCTGAGGCCATAATGTATTTATAAAGTGAAAAATTCAGAATAAATATATGCTACCGTTACAGAACGGAGGCAGTGCTGTGTGAAAAACTGTCATTATAAAGATTTTTATTTCAAAAGGAGTAAATTATGTTTTCAAATTCGTTTTTACCTATAGCTGCTCCCCTGAAGTTTTATGCTGTTGTTCCCTCTGCGGATTGGGTAGCTCGAATGGTGGATGCAGGTGCCAATACTGTACAGCTACGCAATAAGACCGCGATTGGCTCTACATTGTACCGTGAAATTGAGCGTAGTGTAGCCTATGCAAAAGATTCGCCTACGCAATTATTTATCAATGACTTCTGGTGGGAGGCTGTAGACTGCGGTGCCTATGGGGTACATCTGGGGCAGGAAGATTTGGAAAGTGCTGATCTGGTTATGATTCAAAGTGCAGGTTTACGATTGGGTGTGAGCACACATTCTACTGATGAGTTGACAAAAGCGTTGGCAGTAAAACCAAGTTATGTTGCTTGTGGCGCAGTTTTTCCCACTAAAACCAAAACTATGCCCAGTCAACCGCAGGGTTTGGACAAGCTCAGACAATACGTTGTTCAGGCTGGTAGTACGCCAACAGTTGCCATTGGCGGTATTGACTTGAGTAATGCTCGCGAAGTATTGGCTACTGGCGTAAGTTCGCTAGCAGTGGTACGGGCTGTCACTGAAGCGGCTGAACCAGAAAAAACAGTTAAGGCTTTTCAGGCGCTTTGGCAGGAATAAAGGCAGCAGGCCAGTAAATCCTTGTGAATCTAAGATTATAAGCATAATTTACCGGGATTCAGGCCGCCTTTGGGAATATTGATATTTACAGGTACATTATTTAGGGCAAAATGGATATAAAACCGTAATAATCGCTATAAAGCAAAATATATCAGCTATACTGGTAGCAGGATTTTCCTGATTTCCTGATAATCTGCTGCTGCCAATTGTTATGTCAAAATTATTTCTTTCCGAACCAGAAACATCGAAAACAGCTATAGGTGTTTTACTACTCAATCTGGGCACGCCCACAGCGCCTACACCTCAGGCAGTGCGCCCCTATTTACGTGAATTTTTATCTGATCAGCGCGTCGTTGAATTGCCGCGTTGTCTATGGCAGCTAATTTTGCGCGGGATTGTTCTGCCTGTTCGTGGACGTAAAAGTGCCCATGCTTACAGCACTATCTGGCAGGATAGCGGCTCGCCGTTATTGACCGGTACCCAGTCTCTTACCACAGCGTTAGCCAAAATCATGCCCAACGTTATTACCCGTTTTGCCATGACTTATGGGCAGCCTAGCGTGGTTAATGTTTTGCAGGAAATGAAACAGCAGGGTGTGCAACGTTTGCTGGTATTACCGTTATATCCGCAATATGCAGGCTCCAGTAGTGGTGCTGCACTTGATCAGGTATGGCGGGTGATGCTTAAGCAGCGTGTGCAAATGGCGGTGCGCAGTATCACCAGCTTTTATGCTGACAGCAATTATATAAAAACACTGGCCAGACATATTCAGGCATACTGGCAGCAACATGGGCGAGGGCAGTGTTTATTACTGAGTTACCATGGGATTCCACAGGCGCAGCATCAGGCCGGAGACGAGTATGTTGAGCATTGCACCACTACAACCCGTTTGCTGGTGGCTGAGCTTGGACTGCAAGAAAGTGAATATCGATTGGCATTTCAGAGCCGTTTTGGTTACGCGCCATGGGTAGGCCCAAGTACACAGGATTTACTTATCCAGTTACCTCAGACTGGAATAAGCAGCCTTGATATAGTTTGCCCGGGCTTTGTTACCGATTGTCTGGAAACACTGGAAGAAATTAATATTCGTGGCAAAGCAGATTTTCTGGCGCATGGCGGAAAGCAATTTCAGTATATTCCATGTATGAATAGTGAACAGGAATGGGTGGAAATATTGGCACCATTAGTCAGGCAGCATTTACAGGGTTGGCTATAATTACATATCGATATCTGTATTAGATAATAAACACGCCATAGTATTGTATCTATGGCGTGTTTAAGTTAGCAGTTTAAGCCGCCTCAGTCTGACTGATAATGCGAGCAATCAAAGCATTGTCTTTACCATGCATCTGTGGAATCTGTACTTCTATTCCGTTACCGGCAGCCACCTCCACCGGATAGCCCTTACGTGTCATTGCTTCAAGCTGAATAATCTGATTACCGCTGGGGTGAATAATTTCCAGCTGGTCACCAACACTGAATTTATTTTTTACCTCAATTGTTGCCCAGCCATCAGCATTTATAGCGGTAACCTTGCCAACATACTGGCTTTGTTTCGATAAAGAATGGCCAGACAGATAATTCTGGTATTCCTGAGTCTGATGACGTTCCAGAAAACCAGTGGTGTAACCACGATTGGCCAAACCTTCAAGTTCAGCCAGCAGCGCATAATCAAAAGGTTTACCTGCAACCGCATCATCAATAGCATGCCGGTATACCTGTGCTGCACGGGCAACGTAGTATACCGACTTGGTGCGACCTTCCACTTTCAGTGAATCCACACCGATTTCCGCCAGTTTCGCTACCTGTTCTACCGCACGTAAATCTTTGGAATTCATGATATAGGTCCCGTGCTCATCTTCCATAATGGGCATCATGTCACCAGGGCGGTTTGCTTCCTCAATTAAATACACTTTATTTGCCAGCGGATGCCGTTGCTGCTCATTCAGGCCGAGCAAGGTATCCTCAGCCAGACTTTGCGCCTGTTTAAAATCGAAATCGCGCAATAATTGTGCATCACCACTGTCACTATCCATCGTATTATGTACCTTATAATCCCAGCGACAGGCATTGGTACACGTACCCTGATTAGGGTCGCGGTGGTTAAAATAACCGGAAAGCAGGCAGCGGCCAGAATAGGCGATGCATAAAGCACCGTGAACAAATACTTCCAGCTCAATATCCGGGCATTGCTGACGAATTTCAGCAATTTCATTGATACTCAGTTCACGCGAAAGAATAATCCGCTCAATACCAATACTTTGCCAGAATTGTACTCCCCATGCGTTGGTGGTATTGGCCTGAACAGACAAATGTATTGGTACTTCCGGCCATTTTTCGCGCACTTTCATAATCAGCCCGGGATCGGCCATAATCAGGGCATCTGGCTGCATGGCAATAATTGGTTCCATATCGGCCAGATAAGTTTTCAGCTTTGCATTATGTGGCAGAATATTACTGGCCAGAAAGAATTTTTTGCCACGCGCATGTGCTTCAGTAATTCCCTGTTCCAGTATTGGCAGATGTGCAAATTCATTATTGCGTGCCCGCAGTGAATAACGCGGCGTACCTGCATAAACAGCATCTGCGCCGTAGTCAAATGCGGCACGCATCCGCTCCAGTCCGCCAGCGGGCAATAATAATTCCGGTGCTTTCATGAGTGTGCAAACTTTCCTGATGGTTTTGAATACTTTTAGGCAGCCGGCTATATTAAAGCCGGCTGCCTAAAAGTAAAGTATCTATTATTAACAGAATTATCCGCTTTTTCCCAAACAGGGTCAATTGTTATGCCGTATCAGGCTATAATTGACAGTACGTATAGTCGATGTGAAAACTGGTCATGTCCAATAACCGCATTAATCATCAACCCTCTTTTTTGCTCGCCTCACGCCCGTGGAGTGAAAGCAGCCTGCAAATAGAAATATTTTCCCGGGATTATGGCAGGGTGGTGATGCTGGCACGCAGTGCCCGGCGCAGACAAAGTGAATTACGTGGTGTGCTTGTTCCGTTTATGCCCTTGCAGCTATCCTGGTATGGTAATAATGAATTAAAAACCTTACACCGTGCCGAATGGGTAGGAGGATGGCCGCAGCCGCAGAATCAGTCCCTATTCAGCGCTTTGTATGTGAATGAGCTGGTGCTGAAACTTACAGCCCGCGAAGACCCTTTACCTCAGATTCATGCAGCCATGCATACCGTATTGCAAAGTATTGCCAGCGGTGAACATTTATCAGCGCTGCGGTATTTTGAATGGTCATTACTGCGCACTTTAGGCGTAGCACCCGATATCAGTCAGGATAATCAGGGACAGGCAATTATTGATTATGAGCGTTACTGGTTACGAGCCGAACATGCACCAGTGTTATTAATGCAGGCACAGTTATCTGCACAAGAAAACGGGATTGTTGTCCATGGCCACACACTTAACGCCATAACCTCCCAGACTCTGGCTGCCCAGCCTCAATGGCACTCAGAAGCGATTCGTCTTACTCGCATGCTTCTCGATTTTCGCCTGCCTGAAGGCATAACCAGTCGACGGGTACTGAAACAGTTGCAGCAATATACTGAATAATAGTATTTTGAGAAAAAAGAAAAATACTGTATTGAAAATTGAATGATAATACTTAATTACAGTATTTTTTATAGTTATTAATAAAGCTACATTTTTGATATTTATAAAATAAAATTTTTTACAGTTAAAATAATTAAAATAAATAATATGACTTCATTATTAGAATGGTCATTTGAATCCTATTTTAATTAAATTTGAATAAATTTTATTTTCTGTCACCTGATAATTTATAGAATGAGTCATTCCTAATAAATTCAGCTTTTAAATACATTACATAATTATAAAGAATAAACAGATACTTAGTTCAGAAATAATGTTAAAGATTTTTAGTAGTTATAGCTATCAAAATGTAAACATAAAAAAATTTTGGTTAATAAGCCACAATTATAATAGTTAGCCTTATAACAATATGAATAAAATTATTTACTTTTAACACAAATAAGTGAAAACAAGTTAAAATGAATGGGTGGCTAAGATACAAGTGTCACTACCTTAATCTGAATTAATTTTTTGCATTGAAAATTGAATTTACATGAAATTTATTAAACAGAATCTGCTGAAAAATTTCATATTATTGTTTATAAAGCGTTAAAACTTTTTAAGGTAATGGTTTTGTTTATTACCAATATTTAAATATTAAAAAGGAGTCATTATGTCAGAAAGCTTCCAAAATGAAGTGCCACCGGCACGTGTCAATATTAAACTGGATTTGCATACTGGGGGTGCGAAAAAACAGGTTGAATTACCCTTGCGCTTATTGGTAGCAGGTGATTTCAGCTTCTCTGAGAGTGATACCCCTTTGGCTGAACGAGAAAAAGTTTCAATCAATAAAAATAATTTTGATGCTGTTCTTGCAGAGATGAATCCAACCGTAAAACTCTCTGTACCTAATGCTCTGGCTGATGATGATTCCGAAATTCCAGTCAATCTGGATTTTAAATCAATGAAAGATTTCCATCCTGAACAGATAGTTCAGCAAGTACCTGAGCTTAAATCATTGCTGGCTATGCGTAACCTGTTAAGAGACTTGAAATCCAATATTCTTGATAATGCGGTTTTACGCAAAGAGCTGGAAAAAATTCTGCAGGACAAAAACCTTTCTGATGAGTTGCGTAAAGAGCTGGAAGCAATCTCACCAATCATCTCTAAAGAATAAATACCGTAGAGGAATTTAAGAATGCAAAAAAATATGCAAGATAGTGGTTCCGCTCAGGCAGCAAATGCTGTTCAACATTCCGTTTATGAATCATTGTTTGATAAAATAAATCTGAATACCGTTTCTACAGCACCAACCTTTGATCATTACACTAACAATACGGCCTTATCTGAATCTGCTACAAATGAACGCATTTCAGTGGCGATAAACGTATTTCTGAAAATGATTCAGGACAGCTCTCAAACCGTAGACAGACTGGACAAATCGTTACTGGATTTTCATATCGCCAAACTGGACAAATTGATCAGTAACCAGTTAGACAACATTCTGCATCACCCTGAGTTTCAGGCCATTGAAAGTACGTGGCGTGGTTTGAAATTCTTGGTAGATCGCACAGATTTTCGTCAGAATGTAAAGATTGATGTACTGGATGTTTCCAAAGAAGCCCTGATTCGGGATTTTGAAGATTCTCCGGAAGTCATTCAAAGTGGTCTGTACAGCCATACTTATATCAATGAATATGATACTCCGGGCGGACAGCCATTTGCTTCAATCATTTCAGCTTATGAGTTTAACCGTTCAGCTCAGGACATTGAGTTACTCAGAAATATTTCCAAAGTTTCTGCTGCTGCACACATGCCATTCATTGGTTCCGTTGGGCCTGAATTTTTTGGTAAAGAAACAATGGAAGAAGTTGCCTCAATTAAAGATATAGGCAACTACTTTGACCGTGCAGAATACATCAAATGGAACAGCTTCCGTAATACTGATGATGCCCGCTATATAGGTCTTACTTTGCCACGTTTTCTGGCACGCTTGCCTTATGGTAGTGATACCGTACCCGTACGCAGTTTCAATTATAGCGAAGAAGTTAAAGGCCCGGATCACAATCGTTATTTATGGTCTAATGCCACATTTGCATTTGCAGCCAACATGGTAAGAAGCTTCATTAAAAATGGCTGGTGTGTACAAATTCGTGGCCCGCAGGCCGGTGGTTTGATTGAAAATCTGCCCATCCACCTGTATGACCTAGGTTCTGGCGCGCAAATGAAAATTCCGACAGAGGTGTTAATTCCTGAAACACGTGAGTTTGAATTTGCCAATCTGGGTTTTGTGCCGCTTTCTTTCTATAAGAATCATGATTTTGCTTGCTTCTTCTCAGCAAATTCTACCCAGAAACCAGCGTTGTACGACACCAAGGAGGCTACAGCTAATAGCCGTATCAATTCACGTCTGCCTTATATTTTCCTGCTGTCTCGTTTAGCCCATTATTTGAAACTGATTCAGCGCGAAAACATCGGTATGACCAAAGACCGGCGTGTTCTGGAAGTGGAAATGAATAACTGGATTCAGAATCTGGTTACAGAAATGACAGACCCAAGTGATGAGTTACAGGCATCACACCCATTACGACAGGCAAAAGTTGCAGTGGAAGATATAGAAGATAACCCGGGTTTCTTCAAAATTAAGCTGTTTGTCATTCCGCATTTCCAGATTGAAGGTATGGATATTAACCTTTCTTTAGTATCGCAAATGCCAAAAGCTAAAAAATAAACATTAGCTACAAAAGAAAATCTACCGATAGTTTTCTATCGGTAGATAACCAATAGAGGATAACTAAATGTCACGTGCAATTATTTGTAAGGGAGACACCACCACACACGGTGGAGTTGTGCTTGAAGGTGATCCGGTTGTCAGTATAGAAGGGCGGCCTGTAGCCCGCAAAGGCGATAAAGTTAGCTGCCCGAAATGTACAGGGGTTTATTTCATCGTAGAAGGCGACCAGCAATTAACAGTACAGGGGCGTCCGATGGCTCTGGAAAATATGAAAACCAGCTGTGGTGCCCGATTGTTATCCAGACAATCAATAGCTAAATGTGAATAATCCATAGAATTAGAATAGGTTGTAAGTTGAAAATTATCAATCCGATCTGGTACGAAGGTACCTTACTGTTACCACAGATTTTCCAGCAACAGGAATTATTACAGCAGGCTAATGCGTCCAGTATAATGCAGTGCACGCGAATTATGCCCTGGGGCGTAATGCGTATGGATGTAGACAGCAATAGCCTGACTTTAAAAAAACTAAAATTATCGGATTGCGCTGTTTCGTTTCAGGATGGTACGTGGTTTGATTCCCGGCAAATGCAATTTTTGCCACCAGCTCGTGATTTGGCGCAGATACCAGAAGATATACTTGAAACTACAGTATATCTGTCTTTGCCAGAACTCAATACTGTAGGCAGTAATCTGCTTGAAAACAGCAGTAATGCACCGTTACGGTTTTCAAAACAGTTTACCGCTGTTACAGATTTATATGGTAGTCAACAAACGGAAATTGCAGAGAAACGATTAAATTTCAGCCTCAAATTCTCACATGAAAACCGTCAGAATTTTTTAGCGATACCTATCCTGCGTCTGATTAAAAACCAAAATAATATCTGGCAGCTTGATACACAATACGTGCCACCAGTATTCTTTATTGGCAGCAATACATTTCTGATGGAAATGCTGTCCACACAGATTCAGATTCTGCTTAATAAAAGCCAGCGCCTTGGTTCATTGCGCAAAGAGCGCAACCAGCAGTCGGCTGATTTTCTGGTATCTGATATTTCTTTATTCTGGCTGTTGAACATACTTAATCAATCCATACCGGAAATGGTGCTGTTGCAAACGCATAACAGCATGGCGCCTGAACATTATTATATGTTGCTGGCACGTCTGGTAGGCAGCCTGCTGTCATTTTCAATTGAATCCAGTATTAAAGACATACCCCAGTACGATCCGCTTAATCTGGGTACAACATTCATTCGGCTGAATGAAATGCTTTTAGAGCTTTTAGATACTGTTATACCTACAGTTCTTGTACTGGTTGATCTGGAAAAAGTGGGTAATACCCGCTGGATTGGGCATTTGCTGGATGCACGTCTAAATGAAGAAACCGACTATTACATTTCTGTGCGTGCCAATGTTCCATTATATGAGCTACAGGAACGCTTTCCGAAGTTATGTAAAATTGGTGCACCTGATGATGTTGAGCGTATTTTACCATCAGCCTCCAATGGTATCCCATTGCGAATGATGCAGCGTCTACCCAGTGCATTACCCATGCGTTCCGAAGCAACTTATTTTGCGCTGGATAAATCACATCCGGGCTTTAAAGCCATGATAGCAGCCAGATCGTGCTGTATTTATTCTCCTAATTCATTTGATGGATTAAATATCGAATTATATGCGGTGCCTAATGAAGAATAACCAGATTCCAGATTACGTACGGGAAAATCTGCGTAATTATATTTTATTTGTAACACGGTTAAACATGGGACATGCCATACAGAATATGGATGAAATGCAGTTGATTGCCGTTCATCTCGTCACAGAGTTTGATCAGAAACTGGGTGAGAATCATTTACCGGATCATGAACGTAAACAAATACGTTATGCGCTGTACGCTCTGGTTGATGAACTGGCATTGCGGTTTTTGGATAGCAAAAATAAATTAATCTGGGAAAGCAGCCCATTGCAGGTGTCACAATTTGGTGAATACGATGCTGGCATACAATTATTTGAAGATATACAAACTGAATTGCATAAACCAGATCCATCCTATTGGCTGTTAACTATATGGCAACTGATATTTGCACTTGGTTTCAATGGTAAATACTTATTTGAAGAGACACATATACGTAATGAACTAATCACCAAAATTGATTCGCACCTGCCGGAAATAACCATGCCCTCCATGCCGGCCAGCCGCAAATTGCGTCCTGTTACCTTTCGATCTTTTTCCGCAGTCAGCTGGAGCGTGGTGCTACTGGTATTCACCATAGTAGTGTATCTGGTGCTTAACAAATATCTCAGCAATCTGGTTGCCAGTATTGGATAAGGTACCCAATGAGTAAACGCATTTATTACACATTATTGCTAGCCTGGATTGCTTGCCTTTCACTTTATTTTATCTGGCAAATCTGGGATATATACTGGGTAGTCAAAACCTGCCTGAGTATTCTGATAATACTGGCCTGTGGGTTTTTGTGGTATCAGAACCAATTCTGGTTTAAAAAGAAAGATATAACGAGCCTGCATAATATTCCAAAATCACAGCGGGTAGTACTCGTAGCAGGAGATGATTTATCAGACTGGATTGAATCTTCTGAACGTTGGAGATTACTGCGGGATTCCATGTGGATCAGAGTAGAGGATTGCGCCCAGCTAATAAGTATTTATCAGGCCTTGGATGAACAGAATACAATAGCAAACGGTATCTTATTAATACTTAATCCAGACAAATACCCTCATGTGGCTGCACTGGAGCAGCGAATATCGCAATGGCGGCAGGAAATCGAAACTATTCAGGCTCTATATAAGCGCCGGATACCATTAACTTTAGGTGTCCATACTGACCTGCTCGATAAAAATCTGGATTTCTGGCCGCAAAATATCACTAACCACCTATGCCGGCAGCGTAGTGAGGTACAAGAGTACTTTGAGTGTCTGCAAAAGCAACTGGATAATTGTGCAGTTTTAAATCCGCAACAGCCTGAGTACTTAAACTATACAGCTGTATCTACACTTTATCTGAATCAGCAATGGCTCATTCAATATGTAATTAAAAACTTATTGCCGGAAAAACCATACCCTTATTCGCTGTATCTGGTTGCATGTGTCTGGTTAAACAGTTTTAACAGTAATCAGAATGCAGACTGGCGCAAGTTTGAAATTGAAACAACCGGACTGGTTACCCCTACCCATACCTATACCGTAATCGGGCTAAAAAATTTTCCGGTTATTGAAAACAATTTTGTACGTCAACGTTATTTAAGCAAAGGAGCAAAATACCTGTGTTATGGAATTAATTGGTTTTTGCTTTTCTGCCTGATTGGTACAGGCTACTCATTTGTAGAAAATAAAAAATGGTTGCAGGAAGTTATTGTGGCGCACCAGCAATACATAGCAATACCCAAACATCTGGAAAATGAACGACAGGATAGCATTAAAAGCTTAAAACTCATCCAGCAAACATTACAGGACTACATGACATTTGGCGAACCCCAAAAAATGGGATTTGGTTTGTATCATGCTACCCATTTATTACCTGTTATCAATAAAGATATAAATACCTTCCAACTGGAAAAACAGAAAAAACAGATTATTCGTCTTGATACCACAGCTTTGTTTGATGTAGGCCAGAGCAAACTTAAAGCGGATGCCAAGCTGGTTTTACAGGGAGTGCTAACCTGGGTGCAGGCAAACCCGAATAAAAGAGTACTGATAGATGGTCATACTGATAACACCGGAAATACCGCCAGCAATAAAACTCTGTCATTTCGCAGAGCCGAAGCAGTACGGGACTGGCTGGTTAATGCATCAACTTTTCCAGAAGACCATTTTACCGTACAGGGATATGGGGATAGTAAACCCATAGCAACCAACGACGACCCGCAAGGGCGCAGTAAAAATCGTCGTGTCGAAATTACCTTGGTCGATATGAATCATACCGACTGAAGTAATGTTTATTAACTCATACAAGGATATTCCTATGGCAATTCCAGCATATTTATGGATCAAAGATGACGGTGGTTCAGATGTCAAAGGTTCAGTAACCGTACAGGATCGTGAAGGCTCAGTAGAAGTATTGGCATTCGACCATGAAGTTTACATTCCTACTGATGGCAATACCGGTAAACTCACTGGTACCCGAGTTCACAAGCCCATTTCTTTTGTAAAAGAATATGATGCTTCTTCACCATATCTGTACAAAGCAGTAACCAATGGCCAGAATCTCAAAACTCTAGAGTTTAAATGGTATCGCATTGACGATGCAGGTCAGGAGAAAGAATATTTCAACACCCTGCTCGAGAATGTGAAAGTAGTAGCTGTGCGTCCGAAAATGTACAACATTAAAGATATTAGCAAAGAGCGCTATAACCACCTTGAAGAAGTGGAGTTGCGTTATGAAAAAATCACCTGGTCCTACAAGGATGGCAACATAGTCCATTCCGACAGCTGGGTGGAAAACCGTTAATTTTAATTAACTCAAGGCGCACGAATACGTGCGCCTTTTTAAGTATCTGCTGGAGCCGCAATGAAAGATTCAATGCAATTACTAAGAAAACTTAATGAAAATTGTGCCAGAGCACTAAACGAAGCCGCCAACTTCTGTCTGAGCCGCGGTCATCAGGAAATATTGCCTGAACATTTTCTTGTCAAACTGCTTGAAACCGATAATAACGACCTGAATCTCTTATTGCGTCAGAATGAAATCAACATTAACCGCCTGTGGGATGACCTGCTCACCGGACTGGACAAATTACCATGGCAGCGTATACCACAAAAACCCGAATTATCGCGTGCATTACTAAAATGGATTGAACAGGCATGGATGTTGGCCTCAATTGAACACGGGCAGGAAGAAGTTCGTTCATTACATCTGCTTGAAGCCATCCAGAAAATTCCCAGCATCTTTACCCTTACCGACCTATGGCAATTACTAATTTTCAGAGCCGGACAACTGGCTGAAGCCGGACGCTGGCTAGATAAATATTCAGTTGAAGCAAACACTCAAAACAATAGCATCTTTACCCCAGATACAGATATGGCCAGTACAACAGCAGAATCGGCCGAGTCTGATATTGCGCAGACGGCACTCAATAGCAGCAAACTACAGGACAAACAATCTCCTGCTGAGCTAGAAGCGCTGTCGCGTTTCACCATCGATCTAACCCAGAGAGCAAGAGAAGGACATATAGATGCTATTTTCGGGCGCGATGAAGAAATCAGCCAGATAGAAGATATCCTTAGCCGCAGGCGTAAAAATAACCCAATACTGGTAGGCGAGCCCGGAGTTGGCAAAACCGCACTGGTTGAGGGGCTGGCACTTAAAATTGCCCATGATGAAGTCGGCAGCCATCTGAAAAACACCCATATACTGGCTTTGGACATGGGGCTATTACAGGCTGGTTCTGGCCTGAAAGGCGAATTTGAACAGCGCTTGAAAACCGTAATCGAAGCCATTCAGCATGCACCACAGCCTACCATCCTGTTTATTGACGAAGCACACACCATTATCGGTGCCGGTAATCAGGCTGGTGGCTCTGATGCAGCCAATCTGCTCAAACCGGCACTTGCCCGTGGCCAGTTGCGTACCATAGCCGCAACCACCTGGTCAGAATACAAACAGTATTTTGAAACCGATGCCGCCCTTGAGCGCCGTTTCCAGCCAGTTAAAGTAGACGAGCCCGACGATGAAAAAGCCTGCCAGATGCTGCGTGGCATTGCCAGATTATATGCCGAACATCATCAGGTACACATCAAGGATGATGCCATCAAGGCCGCCGTTACCTTGTCTCGCCGTTATCTGCCAGATCGCCAGCTTCCAGACAAAGCCATTGATTTACTTGATACAGCGGCTGCCAAAGTCAGACTTGGCCTGCAAACCCTGCCATTAAACCTAATTAAACAAATCTCCCTGCACAGCGCCCTTAAAGAAGAAATCGAACGCTTGGAACAGGATAGCCAGCTCGGACACAGCATAGATAGCGAACGCATGCAGCAATGCCAGCAACAGCTACAACAACTGGATCAGCAAATAGAAGAGGAAAAACAAAAATTTGTTCAGGAACAGAAAGCCGCGCAGGCTGTACTGGATGCACGTACCCAAAGTGCAGACAATAGCAGTCTACATGCACATAACCAGTCTTTTCAGCAAGTGCAGCAAAACATCAGCCTAGACGTAGATCAGCAAGTAATTGCCAGCGTTATCAGCGAATGGACAGGCATTCCTGCCGGCCGCATGCTGGATGATGAAATCGCCCGCCTCATGACTTTGTCTGAACAACTTAACAGCGAAATCATTGGTCAGGAAGACAGTGTTAACAGCATTGTTAACCATATCCGTACCCAGAAGGCTGGCTTGGGCGAAGCTAGCAAGCCGCTTGGCGTATTTCTGCTAACCGGTACTTCCGGCGTAGGCAAAACCAGAACAGCCAAAGCCTTGGCCAGATCACTGTTTGGCAGCGAAGACACCATGATTACCATCAACATGTCTGAATATCAGGAGGCACACACTGTAGCCCAGCTTAAAGGTGCCCCTCCGGGCTATGTAGGCTATGGCAAAGGTGGCGTTCTCACCGAAGCCGTGCGAAAACGCCCCTACTCAGTAGTATTGCTGGATGAAATTGAAAAAGCACATCCTGATGTGCTCAATATTTTTTATCAAGTATTTGACCAGGGCATCATGCGTGATGGCGAAGGGCGCATCATCAACTTCAAAAACACTATCCTGCTTATGACTTCCAATCTAGGCAGCGAAGCCCTGCAAAATGCGCCTGATGCAGATTTGCCAGCCCGGCTGGCGCTGGTAGACCAGCCAATCCGGGAAGTGCTTGCACCGGCTTTGCTTGGACGCATGAATGTATTGGCTTTCCGCCCATTATCGGCTGCCGACATGCAAATTATTATTCGCCAGCAGCTTAACCGCATTGCCGCCAAAATTGCCGTACAGTTTGCTGTTACCTGCCAGTATAGCAATGCGCTGGTTGCAGCACTGGCACAAACAACAGCCGGCCATGATTTGGGCGTACGCTATTTTGAGCAGATGCTGCAACAGCAAATTGTGCCCGAACTGGCCAAACAATTGCTAATGGAAAAACAACAGGGACAGAATAGTGCCTATATACATCTTGATTTAAACGAGCAGGGTGTAGTTATCACCCTGAGTGATGAACCAATGGCCGCAGCAACAGAAGCAACCATAGAAGCAGATAGCGAAAATTAAACGGGATAAACAGTTATTCCCAGCAATAATTATGGGCAGACAGCAATAACCAGCTGTCTGCCCATAATTACATAGCCATTAATACTAAATGAATAAAAATAAATATATCCGAAAAACGGGATGATTAGTTCAAAGTTGTACAAAATATCTAAGTACTGATATCTGGTATACCATATAAATCATAAGCCAAAGAATTGTTATATCATTTTGAAATACAATAAAAGATTGCCCAGAAATACATAAACAGCAAAATGGGCAAATAGCCACCCATAGACAAAAAGATAAGAAAAATGTGTTACCAGATAAGCAACAGTGTTTATAATAATAATTTATATATAAATCATATGGTTAAAACAATATCTGCGTTAATCTGTTTCCAATTGACTTAAAGTAAATTATTGTTATATTAAGCAATTAATATGTATGTTTATTTCCCTAATATACGGCTTCATGACCGCTATAATAATAAAATTTATACTTTGACATACGTCAGATTTTAGCCAGTGCACTGTCTCCCTGTTCTGCACTGGCTGTTTTTATGCCTGCATACAGCCTGATAAAACAGCATTACCACCATGTAGTTTATATTATTGCTAATTTTGGGATTTCTTACCTATTGCATTGTGCAGCAAGCAGAAGATTAAAAACATTGTTGCTAATAAATATAATTATCTTTCCTATCACATATTATCGTCGCTAAATGTATGAACTAATAAAATAGTTTACTTAAAGTAAACATATATCAGAAAATTCTGCTTACTTCAGCGTAATTTTTTCACATTGGCTTTAACTATTTCATAGCAGGTTATCACCTATGGCACCATAGAAGAAGGGCGCCAGCACGAGTACTGGAAAGAGTTTGCCGAAAGCTAGAAACTATGCACGCCACGGCCAAGCATTAAATCAATGGCGGATTACCGTAAAAACAAGGCTAAGCTGGATGCCATCAAGGCAGAGCGGGAAAAAATTCCGCAGATAATCTTGCCACGCTATATCAAGCAGTTAGAAGCCGAAGGTAAGCTGCCAGTAAGCAACCAGAAATAATAATTAACAATTATCTAAATATTGACGCATAACAATGTAAATTGATAGCCACCATAATAGGATAGCAGCCAAGAAAGCATTGAAAATATTATTAATCATGAAAAATGATAAGAAAGGCAGAAGAGATGGATAAAAAATGGATAGGGCTGGCGCTGCTGGCGGCTTTGCAACTGACTGGCTGTGCCAGCCGTTTTGAGCCGTTTGCAGGCATCAGCTCGGGTAAAAACCGTATGTATGCCGCGCCGGTAGAGGCATATGAATACAATTATGAAAATATGAGTGGTGGCAGTATTGGCGGCGGCTGTATCCCAGGTACCAATGGCGTTGATGACTATGAAGTCGGTAAAAAACGCTATGGGGGGGGAGCTACCTGTGGTGCAGCAGCTTTGCGGGCGAAATGGGCACCGGGTATGACCATGCATATTTCCTGGAAACTTTTACCCTATCCGGGCTGGCGACCAAGAGTATTAAATTTGCCGGGTTTTAATCTTGATCATAAAGAATTAGATATTATTGAGCAGTATAATGAATACTACTCCACCGATATCCCCTTACCCCCGCCACCGCCATCAGCCGGTGATGATTTTGGCAAAGTCGCCAATATCACGGTACATTTCTTACCGTGCAACCAGATATTTATCACCTATGGCACTATAGAAGAAGGGCAACAGCGCGAGTACTGGAAACAGTTTGCCGAAAGCCAGAAACTGTGCACACCACGGCCAAGCATTAAATCAATGGCAGATTATCGTCAAAACAAAGCCAAAATGGATGTTATCAAGGCGGAGCGGGAAAAGATTCCGCAGATAATCTTGCCACGCTATATCAAGCAGTTAGAAGCCGAAGGTAAGCTGCCGGTAAGCAGCCAGAAATAAGTCTTTAAGGAGCGGAAAATGGCGGGTAATCAATCATCTGGTAGCAAAAAACAAACGCAGTGGGCAAGGTAGTAAATAAAGCAGGTAAACAAATCAAAAAAATCGTGGTGATTGCTTTTACATAGCGCGCAATGCACCAAAGCCGTGCCAGAAAATTCTCAAAATCAGCTTTTTCTTTGACGGCACCAATAATCACGAAAAAGCCGGCAAAGTGCTAACTGTTAAGCAGCTAAAAATAATAATTAACAATTATCTAAATATTGACGCATAACAATGTAAATTGATAGCCATCATAATAGGATAGCAGCCAAGAAAGCATTGAAAATATTATTAATCATGAAAAATGATAAGAAAGGCAGAAGAGATGGATAAAAAATGGATAGGGCTGGCGCTGCTGGCGGCTTTGCAACTGGCTGGCTGTGCCAGCCGTTTTGAGCCGTTTGTTGGCATCAGCTCGGGTAAAAACCGCATGTATGCCGCGCCGGTGGAGGCGTATGAATACAACTATGAAAACATGGATGGCGGTAGTATTGGCGGTGGCTGTATCCCAGGTACCAATGGCGTTGATGATTATGAAGTCGGTAAAAAGCGCTATGGGGGGGGGCTACTTGCGGTGCAGCGGCGTTACGGGCGAAATGGACACCGGGTATGACCATGCATATTTCCTGGACAGTATTTCCTTATCCGGGCTGGCAAGCCAGAGGATTAAATTTACCAGGAGTAGTTATTGATCGTAAAGAAGCAAATATTATTGATCAATATGATGAATACTACTCCACCGATATCCCCTTACCGCCACCGCCGCCATCGGCCGGTGATGATTTTGGCGAAGTGGCCAATATCACGGTACATTTCCTAGCATGCAACCAGATATTTATCACCTATGGCACCATAGAAGAAGGGCAACAGCGCGAGTACTGGAAGCAGTTTGCCGAAAGCCAGAAACTGTGCACGCCACGGCCGAGTATTAAATCAATGGCGGATTACCGTAAAAACAAGGCTAAGCTGGATGCCATCAAGGCGGAGCGCGCCAAGATTCCGCAGGTTATTTTGCCGCGTTATATCCAGCGGTTGGAAGCCGAAGGTAAGCTGCCAGTGAGCAGCCAGAAATAATAATTAACACTTATCTAAATATTGACGCATAACAATGTAAATTGATAGCCATCATAATAGGATAGCTGCAGAGAAAGCATTGAAAATATTATTAATCATGAAAAATGATAAGAAAGGCAGAAGAGATGGATAAAAAATGGATAGGGATGGTGCTGCTAGTGGCTTTGCAACTGACTGGCTGTGCCAGCCGTTTTGAGCCGTTTGCAGGCATCAGCTCAGGTAAAAACCGTATGTATGCCGCGCCGGTAGAGGCGTATGAATACAACTATGAAAACCTGAGTGGTGGCAGTATTGGTGGCGGCTGTATTCCGAAAACACCGGGCATTGATGACTATGATGTCGGTAAAAAACGCTATGGGGGGGGGGGGAGTTGCGGAGTGGCAGCTTTGCGGGCGAAATGGACACCGGGTATGACCATGCATATTTCCTGGACAGTATTTCCTTATCCGGGTTGGCAAGCCAGAGGATTAAATTTACCAGGAGTAGTTGTTGATCGTAAAGAAGCAAATATTATTGATCAATATGATGAACACTACTCCACCGATATCCCCTTACCGCCACCGCCGCCATCAGCCGGTGATGATTTTGGCAAGGTGGCCAATATCACCGTGCATTTCCTAGCGTGTAACCAGATATTTATCACCTATGGCACCATAGAAGAAGGACAACAGCGCGAGTACTGGAAGCAGTTTGCCGAAAGCCAGAAACTGTGCACACCACGGCCGAGTATTAAATCCATGGCGGATTACCGCAAAAACAAGGCTAAGCTGGATGCCATCAAGGCGGAGCGCGCCAAGATTCCGCAGGTTATTTTGCCACGTTATATCAAACGGTTGGAAGCAGAAGGTAAGCTGCCGGTAAGCAGCCAGAAATAAATCTTTAAGGAGTGGAAAATGGCGGGTAAACAAATCAAAAAAATCGGCGACAGTATCAAGAAGATAGGTAAAGAGCTGGAACATGCCGGCAAGGAAATTAAAGAAACGCTCGGGGATACGCTCGGAGAAATATTGCCCGGTAAAAGTATTGAATTCAAATGGCCGGTAACCCACAAGCCGAAAATATTCCCCACTGAGGCCGGCGGCCGCCTGCCAGCTTCAATTGAAGAAATCCAGAAAAATCGTGGCGACTGCTTTTATAAAGCACGCAATGCGCCTAAGCCATGCCAGAAAATCCTTAAAATCAGCTTTTTCTTTGATGGCACCAATAATCACGAAAAAGCCGATAAAGTGGTCACCGGCGCTAAGCCGCCGAGTGAACAGGAGCTAAAAGCCTTCACGCAGGCAGCACCACAGGCCAAGCTGATTGACGCCTATACCTATCCGCGCACCAGCAATGTAGCGCGCCTGTATCATGCCTGTATGGGGGCAGGAGGAGGAGCCGGTGAGAATAATCTTGATCCGGATATGATCGAAAATGGCTGGTTTAAGTATTATATTCAGGGGGTGGGCACGCGCTTTGAAGAAATTGGCGATCTGGATCCGGGCTATGCCGGCGAGGCGTTTGCCCGCTATGGCCAAGCGCGGATTAACTGGGCGCTGACGCGGCTGTGTGACGCACTGGGGCAATGTAAAATCTACAACGATAAGTCGCTGGAGCTGGCGGAGGCGCAGAAAATGATTAAAAGCATGGATTCGCGCATCGGCCGGAAAAGCCAGTTGGATCAGTTTATAGAAGCACTGGTGCCGGCGCCGGGGAATACACCGCTGCCACAGGCGATTAAGCTGTATGTAATCGGCTTTTCCCGTGGCGCCGCTGAAGGACGTACTTTTATTAACTGGCTGCTGGATTATCTGCTCGACCGGCCGGAAAATGCCGAGGCCAGGGAGCAACTGGAAAAACTGCTTAAACAGCGGCAGGAGCAGCGTGCCAAACTGCGCCAGTACTATCGCAAATATCCGGATAAAGAAAAAGAAGCGATTAAGGTGGCAAAAGAGCAGGAAGAAGCAGCCAATGGCGGCCCGACCAAACCACCACAGAACAAAACTAACCCGCCGCAGGGTGGCAATCAGCAACCAGGACAAGCACCGCAGGCTGGGCAGCAGCCGGGCAACGCCGGCACTGCTCAGCAGAATAATGCGGGTAAGCCGGCATTTATTTATCTGAAGCTGCGCGGCATCCCCATCAGTATTGAAATGGCCGGCCTGTTTGATACTGTGGCCAATGTGGGTATGTCGCCGCTGGTGTCGATGATCAGCGGCCATTTTAGCTGGGCACATGGCACCATGTCGCTGGAGCGCGCGGCGGCGGCACGCTTTGTTAAAAACTGCTATCACTTTGTGGCCGGGCATGAGCAGCGCAAAAGCTTTTCCGTAGAAAGTATCTGTATCGACGGCGGCTATCCGCATGGTGGCGGTGGAGAATTCCGCGAATACACCTATCCCGGGGTACATGCCGATATTGGCGGCGGCTATCCGCCGGGCGAACAGTTTAAAAGTAATTTTGGCATGGGGCATGTGGTGGCACAGATTGCCTTGCATGATATGTATGCGCGCTGCTGGCAGCATGGTATGCCGATGCTTATCTGGGCAAAACATCCGCAACTGGTGGCGCAGATGAAGAAAACGCCGCGCTTTAAATTAAAAAATTATGAAATGATGGATAAAGAGACTGTGGATGAATTTGATACGCAGCCGGAAATGGTAGAGCGTTTCAATGCCTGGCGCGATGTGTCGATTACCGATAATCTGGATCAGAATTTGCGCCAGCAGGTGCATCATATTACCGCCTGGCGTATTCTGCGCTGGGTCAAGGATGGGGTAAACGGCTATGCTGATTTTCTGGGGCTGCAACTCACCCGGGATAAGGGCACAGCTGGGGAGAAAGAAAATCCGGTGCAGGTAAGCGCGCGCGAGCAAATCATTCGCCAGGGGCGCAATCGGGCTAATGAGATGGCGAAAGCCGGCGCTGGTGGCCGCGGGGGTATGCCGGCACCGGCGCAGCCAGACAAAAGTAAGGAGGATGAGCTGTGGCAGAAGGCCGGGCTGGGTAATATTCCGGCGGATAAACGTGGCGATTTTATGAACGGCATGATCAATAAAAATTACGATCCGCGTAATGATGGCTGGGATATGCTGGAAAGTGCCAAGGATTTCCAGGCTGATTATTTACATCAGTTTCGTTTTGAATCGTTTCTGTCGCTGGGTTTTTTCATGAAAGCTTTTGCTGGCAGTATTTACATGCTTAATAATGTGGATGAGGCAAAAGATTTTAAGGATATTCACGACAATGGCGATATCCTTTATTTTGGTGAGGCGGATAAAAAAACACCACCGATACCGCTACCGCCAAATCAGGATGATGGCTTTAAGGATGACCCGGTAAATACGGGCACGCAGCCGGCGAATACACCGAAAGTAGGTGCTACGCCACCGATAGTACCCAGTAAAAAGGATGATGAGTCCATTTTCAGTGATTTAATCAGCAGGATGAATTTAGGTGCGGTGGTTAGTGGTGTTGCGCTTGATGTGCTGAAACACAAAATACAGCGAGCCAAGGCCATGCAGGACGCAGCTTTGAAGGGTAAGAATGGCAAAATTGCGCAATGGAAGGATTTATATGCGCTGGGAGCGGATATCTGGAAACGGCTTAAAGCCAAAGATACCAGTGATATGAAAGTGCTGATGGACAGAATCCGGAATAGTCCGGAAGCGTATACGCCGAAATATCCTGAGGTTACTAAGCTGTTTGATGAGCAGATACATGATTCACGTGCTAAATACATGCATACGCTGCTGGAAGACCGCGAGCCGTTTACCAGTTATTTTGCTCACCGGCTGATATTTAGTGGTTCATATTCCAATAAGCCACTGACGCCGATGTTATTGAAAAATAATTTAGCAGGTCTGACTGGCATTGCCCGCAGTGCCTATATGTCGATTCGCTATGGCAATCCGGCCTATATTCTGCTGGGGCTGAATAATCCGGAGCTGTTTGTGACGGATGCGGATCATAAGGCTTTGGAAGAGCTGAAGAATGGTTTCGATGCCATTGTGATTGATCCGGATACAGGTAAAGTGTTGATGGATGGGAAAAATCTCAAAAATCTAATTGATATGTGCAAAAAATCACAGCAGGCCATGCAGCAGCTACAGGATTCGCTGAGTCAGGCGCAGCCGTGGGATATGAATGAGTTTACTGACAAGGTATTGAAGGAAATTGCCAAAAACGGTAATGAAACGCTTAAGAATCTGGAACAAATCAGGGAATTGCTGCTGCAACAGAAACAGCAATTGGCCAAACTGGCAGAAGCGGCTACGGCTGGTGCAAGCACGCCTACTCAAGTAGCCAGTATGGCTGCTGCGAATGAAGCGAGTGCTTCGCTGGCTGAAGCCGGCGGTGCCAGAACGGCAATGGTGATGCAGCAGCAGCTGGATGGCATGCTGAAAACTGTAGAAGCAAAAATACAGCAGTTACAGGCCGCGCTGGATCCGGCCAGTCAGGTCGGCGATGGTAGTGCGGCGGCACGGGCGCAGAATCTGCTGGCTGAGCTTGATATGCTGCCAGCGGGTAGTCAAAATCTGAATCTGGCTGATGGTGGTGTGCTGCCGGTAAGCAGCTTGATGCAGCCACAAAGTCTGGCTTCGGCTATGGGCATAGCAACCACGCCGGTTCATTTCCTGCCCACCCGGCAGGTGTTGGAGGATGTCAATCCGCAAGCTATGGCTGATTATCTGCGTGCGCAAATCAATGAATACCGGCAGAATCTGCAACGGCAAACGGCCACTGCGGTGACGATGATGCAAAACGGGGAGGATAATCCGCAGACGCTGGCGCAGGTATTTTATCGCAATGCTCAGGGCGATATTGCTGATCAGGCAGTAAGCAATATCAGCAGAACCACGCTCGACAGACTGGGTATGCAGGAATTGGAGCTGAATGAATTTCTGCCGGAAAATATTGCCAACCGCAGCCGGCCAGAAATTGCTCAGTTGCTACAGCAGTTGCGCAGTGGTCAGATACCGGCAGAATTACAGTCATTGCCGCCATACCGTCTGCAATTAATGGCTCGTGTGCTGGAAAGCTGGCTGGCTTAAAATTCAGATGGCCGGCAGGGGGATGCTTTTGCCGGCCGGATGAAGTAATTCAGCCAGCAGTACGCTATATGCTGATTTCAGTCCTAAAAGCGTGAAATAAGAGGTGTTAACGTGTGTTGCAAATTTGGTTTGATAAATTTATTAAAACACACAATAAATGGTTATATGTTAAAATTAGCTAGGATTTAATTAAATTAATTAATCAAATGTGTATTAGATTTTGATATTGTTTACATGGTGAAATATTTGGATACATATTTCAGAATTTAACAGCGATTTGGAACTATTATGCTGTGCGCTGGTATGCTAATGCTATTGAAATTGTTGTGTGGCCAAATAGCAGATTTCACCACAATACAATTGGTTTGATGTCAAAAAGGCTGGTTGTGATACGAAAAATTGGCCTGTGCGCAGTGTAAGCATGTGAATATAATTGTTATGATATGTTCAGGATATGCTTTCAGTATCCTTTGTGCTGAAATATTTTTCTTATATCGCTAGGGAATATTTCTGCTTACTGTGTATGTGTAACAGTACCGAGTATGAAAATGGTTTGGTAAAAAGGGTGATTACATGCAGCAGCGCTATTATCTGAAACTGAATGCAAATCTGGCTGTTTTTGACCAGTTTTCAGTACGCAGATTCAATCTGGAAGAAAAGCTGGATGACTATTATGTATTGCAGCTTGAGGCAACGCATATTGCTCCCGATTTACCCTTGGGAGATTTTATTCATCAGCGTGTTACCTTTGAAATGGCGCCGGATATTGACTGGACTGAGTCGATACCGGTATCGCGACAGGAGCTGGATGATTCTGAAAACCGGCGCTGGTATGGTGTGATTCAAAGTGTGGAGCAGGTAGTTTCCAGTGCAGACGAAACCTGCTACCGTTTCACTATAGTGCCGCGGCTGGCTCTGCTTAACCGCATTACCACAACACGGTTATTCCAGAATGAAACGGCACTAAGTATAGTTGAAAAAATTCTGCGTCATCATGGTTTTGCCAGTGAAGATTTCTGTTTGAAATCTACCCGCAGCCTGCCCCGCTATGAACACCGCATGCAGTATCGTGAGACTGATTATGCATTTATCAAACGGGTACTGGCACGTGAAGGATTATGGTTTACTTTTACCCAAACAGCGGCTAATGAAATTTTTACCGTAGCTGATGATGTTAGCCAATATATTCAGCTTCGGCAGCAGGCTTTGCCTTTCAAACCTGATGCCGGGCTCGAAAGTGGTCAGGAGGGGATTGAAGGTAAACTGGAAGCACAGCTTTCATTTGATATTGCTGCAACTGCACAGGGTATTAAAGATAGTCTGAAGCAGCAGTTGATGCAGGGATTAACGGCTAAATACTCTGTATCCGAGTTTCATGTACGCTATAAGGCTCAGTATGAAAGCGTGCAAGTTAAGGATTACAACTACCGGGATGCCAATAATAGCTTGGTAGGTAAGGCGGGTTTTAGTGAACAGCAGCCGGCAGCATTTGGCCAGCCTTATATATATGGTTTTTTTCATCATAAAGACGCAGAACAGGCGCAGCAATATGCACGGATTCTGCATGAGCATTCAATATCACGCCATATTCTTGCCACTGGCAAAAGCAATGTGCATGGTTTTGCGCCGGGCTTTACCATGGGCTTTGCTACCGATGCCAGAGTTGGCGCTATTCGTCAGTGGTTACTGGTGAGTGTGTGTCATTCAGGCGCACGTGACGGAGATTATTTTAATTCATTTACTGCTGTACCTGCAGACAGCCAGTGGCGTCCGGAGCCGATTAAACATCCGATTATAGACGGTACCATACCGGGAACGATTTGTGATGCCGGCCAAGGGCCATATGCCTGGGTGGATGAGATGGGGCGCTACATTGTTAAGCTCAATCTGGATATGGACAGTTGGCAGCCTGGTGGCGAGAGCCGGCCAATCCGTCTGGCCAAGCCTTATGCCGGTGGTCAGTATGGGCAGCATTTTCCGTTGCATGTAGGTACAGAAGTACAGCTTGCTTTTCAGAATGGTGATCCTGACCGGCCGTATATTGTTGGTGTGTTGCATACCAGTACCGCGCCAGATCATATTCCGAATACATGGCGTACGCGCAATGTAATCCGCACATGGGCAAATAATAAAATCCGCATGGAAGACCTGAGCGGCCATGAACACATCAAAATGGCTACTGAATACCATAAAACGCAGCTTAATCTGGGACATCTGGTTGACAGCGGGCGTGAAAGGCGTGGTGAGGGCTTTGAGCTGCGTACTGATGGCTGGGGCGCATTACGTTCTGCACGGGCGTTATATCTGACCACAGAAGACCAGACCGCTGCCAATGGTATGCAACTGGATCGCATGGTGGCAGTGGATGAAATTAAAGGTGCCTTGAATCAGGCTAACCATCTTGCCGATGTTACCGCCAAGCATACCAGACTCAAGCCGAATCTGGATACGCTGTCTGAGCTGGGAGAGCATTGTTCTTATCTGGAAAAACCAGTTATTTTAACCAGTGCTGTGGCTGGTTTGGCTCAGGTATCACCTAAATCTATTCTTAATAGTGTTGGTGAGGATATTCATCAGCAAGCAGGCAAGGATGTATTTACTGGCGCTGGTGAAAATATAACCCAGACGGCCGTAAAGTCTGTACAGATCATTGCACAAACTGAAGATTTAAATCTGATTGCCGGTAAAAAAACTGCACGCTTGGCTTCACATGGTGATGCAGTAGAAATTACCGCAGCGAAAAAGATATCTGTGCAGTCTGTGGGTAATGAAATACTAATTAATGCGAAAAGTGGAATCAAGCTGGCCAGTGGGGGAGCTTATATTGAAATTAAGGGCGGAAAAATCAGTCTGTATAGCCCTGGGCCGATTGAATACAAAGGTAATCACCAGTTTCAAGGGCCACAAGGCGGTAATTTTCCATTGCCGGAATTGCCTGCTTCTGTTTGTCGGGAATGTTTGCGTAAAGCACGCGCGCAGGGTGTTGGCATTGTAGAGAGATAAATAATGATTACTTATCGTGATGTGCTGGCGAAATTTGTCAATTTTGCTGATGAAACAGATGAGAAAGCGCTCTATCTGATTATTGATTTATGTAATTGTGATTATCCGCTGCTTGCTGCTATCGAAAACTGGCAGCCGGCATTACAGTATTGTTTGCTGTTTGAGCAAACCCCAGAGGAGCATATTAAGGAAGATGGGCCACTGTTGCTGGCAATTGATATCATGAATGAAAATCATCTGGAAATACTGGAGAAAATATGTGAAATTACCCACATGAATAACCGCTTACTGGCTTTTAACAGTAGCTATTCGTTTGGCACTCTGGAGGAGCATTTACGCCGTGCAATGCAGGTTAAATGGGATAAAAAGGAAGGTTTACTGCGTTTTTATGTGCCAGATATGTTTGATCCGGTGAATATGGTATTGAGTGATGCGCAGAAAAACTGGCTGCATCAATATATACAACGCTGGTTTTATGTGGATGATAACGGTGAGTGGGTGGTTTATCGGGCTGATTATCCACCATGCGATCAAAATGAATTTGATGTAAATGGTTTTGTTTTTACTGAAAAACAGTACGATACTTTACTGTTATGGGCTGATGCCTATAACTATCGGCGTAATTATGGCGTTGCTCTGGATGCAAACGAGTATGGCGGTGAACGGATGCTGATCAAACAGTTATATGCTCTGGCCGCTGAAGCTGATGCCAAACTGATTTTAAGCCAGGAACAGCGCGTTCAGTTTTTTAGCAATAATTTGCAGAAAACTATATAGGAAAGGCTGAAAGATGTTGCGACGTATATTGATTACATTCTGTTTGTGTTTGGGTCTGGTGCAGCTGGCTTGGGCCGGAACATATGACGAGGCTGCTGCTGCTGCGCAAAGCAAGCAGTATGATAAAGCCATGGTTCTGTTTCAGAAAGCCATCGATGAGAATGATGATGCACGTGCCTATAACAGTCTGGGCACGCTGTATGAGATGGGATTGGGCGTTAAACAGGATTATGCAACTGCGGCTAAATATTATGCGCAGGCTGCCAAAAAGGGTAATGTAAAAGCAAATGGCAATCTGGCTGTCTTGTATGAACGTGGGTTAGGTGTAAAACAGGACTGGGGCAAGGCTTTGGGCTATTATTTCACTGGCCTGAACAAAGGTGATGGTAAGTCGATGAATAATCTGGGTGTAATGGCACTTAATGGTGAAATTCTGCCCAAAAACATATCTGTGGCATGGGCATTGTTTGCCAGTGCGGTAAACCGTAAAGATAGGGAAGCTCCACATAATCTGGCGGTAGTAGAAACCAGAATGACTAAAGCGGAAATTGAGCAGGGTAAAGTAGTTTATAAAGCTTTGCATCAGGTAAATGCCAAGAAACCACCTATGGATATTATGTTGGATTATTTAGGCTGGCATGATAACGAATAGCATTCAACGCCAAACTACTTGGCTGCCACCACAGCCAGTTCGCTGGCTTTTCTGGCTGGCTTTATACACATTGGCCATTGCCATTAATAAAAAATATGCTGATTCTATTATTGCTCAGCTAGGGCTGGAGATTACTGTACATTGGCAAAAGTGGTTGATTTCAGTATTGCCTGCTCTTGCAGTGGTAACTTTGCTGTTACTGGTGCGTTGCATTTGGTATCAGATATGGCTTATTTATCAGCGCCATAATCAGTTTATCTATAATGAAAAGATAGTGAATAATCAGAAATACTGGTCGGAATTTATACTTCTGGACGAGGTGTTACTGCGCTGTGGGCAGTTGAATGATACCGCCGATTTTTACAATTATCTAAGCTTGAGTTCTGAAGAGCGGAAGGAATCGGTTTTCGAATCCATGAGTATGGAAATTCCTGCGCAAAACAGCTCTGTAGTTTATTCCGATCGTTTACATACCGTTTTATCTCAGTTGGTTCAAACTTTATCTTCAAGAGAGGTTTTTACTGAGCAGTATGTCCAGCATCTATGGCTATGGGCTGCTGATCGGGAAAGCTGGCTGATATTCAGGGAGCTGGTTATCGCTGAAGGTGGTTATTGTCCTGTAGTACCAGATTATTATGTGAAATTTGAAGATTTAAACTGGGTTATTGATCGGTTTGAGGAAGAGTTGTATCAGAAAATTCTCTTACTTGGATTTGAATGTCAGCCTGAATTTGAATTGTCTCTGGCTATGATTTTTGCCCGTAAAGGCAAACTGGCAAAAGTGCGGCGAGCTTTTGATACACATACATGGCACGCTGATCAAGGATATTTTTTTACGGCTATGACTGAAAAAGTTTCTGGTTTTCAGCTTGAAAGCAGTGCTCAGAAAAGTATTCAACCAGAAAATACAGAATTGACTGGGGCTTTAATAGAAAAGGATTATGAAATTAAACCATATAAACTGGATCACCCAGAATTCTTTCAGAAATTACAGTACACAAGTGACTGGATGCAATTATTGCTTGCCCTTTATCAGGCACATAAACATTCCTATGTAGTACTATTTCAGCATAATGAAAAAATAATACCTGTTTCTCAGGTTAAGTAAATTCAATTACAGGCGGGTTTATGTTAAGGTGGAACCAGTTACGACAATTCAGTTCTCGTGTGAACAGTCAATTGTCTAGGCTAGCGCAGACAAATCAGAAAATCACCCAGCGACCCAAAATTCTCAAATTGTGGTTATTATGCAGTTGTCTTTGGTTGATACTGGTATGTTGTTTTACTGCTTTTTTGTACTGGTATTATGATAAAAGCTGGCTGTTAAATCATAAATTTCATTTGCTGTTACTGGCATTGGCCGGTTTGTTTCTATGTATTATATTGCCATTATTCTGGCGTATTTTTGTGGTTATTGACGGGCAGGAACGAACTATCCGTTTTATTGAGCGTACAACATATACGCGTGAAAGCCCTGCCCAGCAGAATTTAATTGCATTTCAGAATTATCTGAAACAGAAATATTATTTACCGGTTTTGAATCGTTGTTATATTCTTGCGGTACATGGTGTGCCCGATGCTTTCAGTGATGTAGGCGAACAGTTACAGCGTACCGGTTGGGTGCAGGTGGACAATGTTTATCTGGTTTTGATTAATACTATTGATGATATTGAGTCTATACCTCCATTTCGCGGTAAATATCATTGCCCATTTGATGGCTTGATAATACTACGCGATATGAGAAGTAATAAGACTTCGGTTACCCATGATAATACTCAAATCTGGCTGGAAAAATTTTATCAGGTATTAAACTGGAAAATTCCATTTATTCATGTATTTCAAAGTGATATTGAGTTAAAAAAATTCCCATTAAATCAGGTTTTTGACTGGTCATCTTCATCAGAAGATATGGTTTCCGGTTTGAAAAATAAAGCAGATAATTTATTTATTCAGGCTTTTCTGAAAAGCCGGGACAGACAGTTTTTGTCTCTGATTGATGCTATTGCACTGGCTAAATTAAATCTTGCAGAGGCTTATTCTGAACAGCAGCTCCCGTGGTCTATGGGCGTTGCAGTACAGGCAAGGCAAAGTAACTGGTGGGAAACATGGTCGATGGTTGCTGAGCATTTATATCAGCGTCCTGCCAAATTGTCTGTCCAGCCTGGCGGTTTGAAGCTGGCGAAAGCTGGTTTGGTCATCAGTGCTATTGCGTTTGTCATGATTGTGTATGCTTTTGCCAGTAATTATCGCGAAGCGCAAACTTTCCGGAGCCAGATTACTAATCTGAATAAATTTTCCGGTACCGGCAGCCCGATTAATTCAATTCTGGCTTTGCAGAATCATATCGCACTGGTGAGTAATGTTCCTAAACCATTTTATCGCCGTTTGGGTTTCAATCATGATGATTTACTGCTGAATAAGGCATTTTCAGCATATGGTAAGGCGGCAAAAAAATGGCTAATAGTGCCCACTGATCAGCAGATTATTCTGGTATTGGAGTCTTTACACCAGTTGCAGACCTTATCTAATGCAACAAATGCGAATGAAGTTATAGAAGAGGTTGCCAAGCAGTCCAGTAATGCTGTTGCTCTGGATGAGGGTTTTAATGCGCTCAAGGCGTATTTAATGCTCCGGCGTCCGAAACGGATAGATAATATTTTTCTAAGTGATTATTTATCCCGTTTGTATCGCACACAGGGTTTACAGAATGCAGATGCTGCGCAAAATATATTCAGGTTTTATACCAGTAATATGAGTAAACATCGTAACTGGTTTCTGAATGAAGATTCTGTACTGTTAGGGCAGAGTCGTGTGGTATTGAATAATATAGTTAGCCAGCAACAGGAAGATGTAGTTATTTATCAGCATTTACTTGATACGGCATTAGAAAAGTATGCTGATATTGATTTGGTACGACTTGCTGGCAAGGAAAGCACTCAATTCTGGACAAACAAGGAAAAATTACATGGTGCTTTTACTGCTCGTGCCTGGAACGAATGGTTTAAACCGGAAATTGACAAGCTTAATCCTGAACATTTTAAAAATGGTTCATGGGTGCTTAATGAATCAGAGGAAAGTAACGAAAATACTGATATCCGTAAACAGATAATGATTTTGTACAAGCAGGATTATTTCAATGCATGGAGAGATTTTTTATCTGGTATTCAGTGGGTTCCAGTTACGGGTTTGAATAAGCAAATGGATCGTCTAAAGAAATATTCAGACAAAAAAAATTCCGTACTGGTGAAACTATTAACTGTAGTTCAGATGAATGCCAGTATTGGCTATCCAGAAGACCGAACTGATAATGGTAAGGGAGTATTACAGGAGTTTGAACCAATCGTTGATTTAATTAAGACGGTAGAGGAAAAAAATAAGCGAACCAGCCGTAAACTGGATGAGTATCAGGAAAATTTACTGGTTATGTATCTGGAGGTGCAAAAAGTTCAGGGTGCAAGCAATCAGGCTTCTGCATCACAGCTTTCATTTAATACCATATTAAATGGCGATAATGATTCCGGTTTGGCAAAAGCAGAAGAGTCTATCAATTTACAGGTAGCCAATCTGGGAGAAGAGTGGCAGGATATCGGACATACTTTGCTTAGCTATCCTTTTATTGATACTAAAAAAGCTATTCTGGTTCCTGCTTTGAATAATATTAATGCGTTATGGCAGCAGATGGTAGTATCGCAATGGAATTATCGTTTTGCTAATCGCTATCCTTTGAATCCATCTGGCGATCTGGATGTGTCTTTATCTGAATTACAGAAGTTTATTGATCCACAAAAAGGTGTAGTTGCACAATTTAATCAGCAATATTTAAATAAAATTCTTAATCTTGTGGGTAATCAGTGGATTGTTAATCCGGCAGTAATGGATCAGGTTCAGATTGATGATCAGTTTGTAAGTGGCTTAAATGAATTAAATCAGTTGTTAGAGTTTGTAGCTGATGGTACGAATACAGCTTCTTTTGAAGTGATGTTATTGCCGACTCCTGACGTTAAGCAGATTATTTTGACGTTCAATAAGCAAAATATTCAGTTTTATAATGAAAAATCATTTTGGCGCAAAGTAAATTGGTCTGTTAGTGATAATGCCGACAAGAAAGCATCAATACAGTGGATTGATACTGCAAACAAAACAGGACAGCTGGAAGTGGTGGGTGATTTGAGTATTCTGCGTTTACTTGAAAAAGCTCAGGCGCGTAAAAATGATGATGGTACTTATCAGCTTAAATGGACAATAAAAAACAGGGCAGTAGAAATGAATCTGAAAAATTTGCAGACTAATGATCTGATTACATTACTGAAATTAAAAGGTTCTCATTTGCCGCAACAGGTATTCAAGGTAGATCAAGATGCAAATTAGTGCGGCACTGAAAATTCTTCAAAAGCGGAAAGTCTATGAAGATATAAAGCCTGTATGGGAGGATATTGAATATCTACTGGCTCCTGTGGATGGTGAGCCTGAAGATGTAACGCATCATGATTCTTTTCTGGATATTCGTCAGGAGCTGGAAAAAGTTAGTGATATCCAGTTGGGTAAGATTGAGGATGCAGCTAATTATCTATGTCAGAATGTGGGTAAAGATATTCGTGTAGTGGTGTATTTAACCTATGTATTGTTTCGTCGTGAGGCATTTAAGGGTTTAATTAAGGGGTTGTTATTATTGTACGGTGTGCAAGCAATATATCCAGCTACTTTCCAGCCACAACGTATTTCGGTGATTAAAACCATGCTTCGCTGGCTGGGCGGCACAAAAATGGAAGATGCCTTTTTATTGTGCCAAGACACGCTGCAACCGAATGAATATCAAGTCATTACTATATTATGTGAATTAATTCAGGAAAATTTAGGTGCACAATTTAAGGTAACAATTGATGAACTGACTGGTTTGCTGGGTTTATTGCCGGTTCCTGCTGGAGGGAATCAAACTCCTGCCGCAAGTGAAACTACCCCCATCTTTGCAGGCAATAGTTCCAGGCAGAGTAGCAGTATTGATAATAATGACGAAGTAATTTTGCGCTCCTCTCAGGATCTGCTGCAAACAATGAAGCTGGTAGGACAGTTCATTGCTGACAAAGAGCAGAAAGAATATGCATCGTATCGGTTACTGCGTCAGTTTCGCTGGGATTTGCTTGAGCGCTTACCTTTACATCAGGATGGTCTAACTAAAATTGCTCCACCACGGCAGGAGTTAGTTAACCATTTGCAGTCATTATATCAGCGTAAAGACTGGGCCGGTTTATTGGCACAATGTCATGCCGGTTTTATGGAAGCATCTAATCATTTTTATCTTGATTTACAATTTCTGAGTTGGACAGCAATGCAACATTTGGCTCCGGAAGCCAATGTCTGGGCTGATATGCTTTGTAGCGATCTGGCTTTTTTGCTTACTCGGTTATCCGGGCTGGAAGCCTTAACATTTAATGATAGTCGTCCCTTTGCTTCAGGTGAAGTATTAGACTGGATAGCTGTTCATGCACGCTTTCAGCAACAGAATATAGAGGAGATACAGTTATCTTCCACTAGTGAGCTTACTTCAACGAATGACATTGATGCACAGGCTTTTGTTATTCTGGCAGAACAGGGTTTTGATAAAGCTATGGAGTGGCTGGCTACGGTACAGTTTGAGGATGGTCTTGAACAACTATATTACAAGCAGTTTTTACTTGCCCGATTAGCTATTAAAGGTGGTAAAACTGATTTTGCTTTATCTTTACTGGAAAAACTTAATCTGCCATTTTCGCAACAGCCATTATTTGAATGGAATAAAAAGTTGACTTTTCAGATTAAACAGGAATTGTTAAAGCTTTTACAGCAAAAACATATAACCATTAAAGGCAGCAGTAAAGAATTTGTAGCAGGGCAAATCGAAGAATTGAAAAAAGAGCTGGTGTTGCTCAATCCGTTTCTGGCGCATCAATTATTGTATAGGTAGGTAGTAGATATGGATAAAAAAGACAATATTCTGCGTTATTATGAAGCGGAAATGCGCTATCTGAAAGAAGCTGGGCAGGATTTTGCAGAGGCTCATCCTGAAGCTGCACAGTATTTGAAAATGCAGGATTCTCTTGAACGGGATCCGATGGTAGAGCGTTTATTTGAAGGGTTTGCTTTTTTGACGGCAAAGCTGTATCAAAAAATTGATGATGATATGCCGGAGTTAACAGAAAGTGCACTGGCGCTGTTATGGCCACATCATCTTCAGCCTGTTGCTTCCATGTCAATAGTACAATTGATGCTAAATAAGCAGATTTATACCAATGATCAGCATATTCCGGCAGGGTTGATATTACAGACAGCAGTTGATTCAAACACCCGAATTTCCTGTGAATATCGGACAACACAAGCAGTTGATATCTATCCTGTTGATATAGGTGATTTTCGTCTGGTGCATAATGATTTGGGTCAGTCTATTATTCAATTGCGTTTGCAATTACGTCAAACTGATGCCGGTCAGAATATCCGTCTGCCAGACCAATTTTCGCTTAAATTCCATCTTGTTGGTGAAATAGAAACCAGATTGAGTATTTATCATTATTTGATAAATCACTTGGCACGGATTACTACGGATGAGGATTTTATTGCTGTAAATGATAAGCTATCACTACAACGAGCCCATTTTAACTATGATTCAGTAACCTGGTTACAACAGAGACAGGCTAATGAACATGATTTATTGATGGAATATTTTCTGTTTAAAGAAAAGTTTCTGTTTTTTGAATTAAAGGGATTGAGTGGGAAAGATTTTGATAATGATAGACATGAGTTATTGGTAAATTGTCATTTAAAACGTGATTTTCCATTAGAATTGGTTTTTAACAGCGAATATTTAAAGTTATTTTGTGTGCCTGTAATCAATCTGTTTGATCTGGGTGCGGAACCGGTAGTACGTTCTCATTTGCATACTGAATATAAATTATCACCCATGTTTTCGGCTCCGGAGCAGGTTACTGTGTGTGCGGTTACTGAAGTGGACTCATTTAGCCAGATTAACGGCAACAGAAAGCGTTATTTGCCTTTTAATGAATTCAAGCATGGCAAACGTGAGTTAAATATTCTTGAACAGGACAAACCTTATTATTATATTCGTACCCGGCGAGGCATTGGCAATAAATACGATAATTTTATTAGTTTCAGTGGTGAAATGCAGGCCGATGAAGAAGAAATTTTTTCTATCAGCATTCTTGGTGCTAATGGTAATTTACCTCGACAAATCACTAAATATAATAGAATGTTAAGTCTGCATTCTCCTGTTTTGGGCGTAAAAGATGCTCAAATGGTAATGGTGCCAACAGCTTTACACTATCCGCCTGATTATAAGAATCAGCAATGGCAGTTATTATTCGAAATGAGTAATAATTATCTGGCTACACTAGATACGGGTACATTAAAAAATAGTTTGCGTTTACTTAATTGGTCTGCAGCCGCCGCAAATGAAAAAAATATAGCTGCAATCAATGCTGTTCAGACTGAAATTAAACACATTATGCATCAGGGGATGATGATCAGATGTCTGGTAATTAATATTGAACTGGATAGTACTGGTTTTATTAATGAAGCAGATGCTGCCTTATTTGCCTATGTGTTAAATCGTTATTTAATAGCTTATGCTCAGCTAAATTTAGCCATTAAAGTGAATGTAATATTGCAGCCTGAGGCAATTACTTTAAGTTGGCCAATAAATGTGGATGAAAAAATTTAATGAATCCCGGTTTGTTCAATCGCCTACTGCTGGCACCAGAAGCATATAATTTTTTTCAGTTTTGTCATTTGCTGGAGTTGCATCAGGTTAATTTGCGCGTACCTGATTTGCAGAGCGAAAGTGAATTGACGTTGCAGTTTTGTGCCTGGCCATATCTTGGTTTTCCGGCCAGTGAACTTAAGCAGGCTTTGCCTGAATCAGTTTATGATTACAAACTACCAGTTGTATTTACTACCTTTATGGGGTTAATTGGTACAGATGGGGTAATGCCTAACTGGCTCATTGCAGAAAGTGCTGAAAAAAAAGATGGTATGGAAAATCTGACAGCTTTTCTGGATATATTCCATCATCGTCTGATGGCTATGTTTTATCAGATATGGAAACGTTTTCATTATGAATTCCAGTATCGTGAGAATGCTTCGGATCGTTTTTCACAAGCTTTACTGACATTAATTCATGGTCGGGATAATCTGGATATCGATCCGCGTTATTATCTGGGTGTTATTAAAGAGCTAAATAAAAAAAATAAAAATGTTTTCGGTTTAAAAGAAATTGTACATTATGTTATTCCAGCTGCCAGCGAAGTAGTTATAGAAGAGTTTATTCCCGTTAAATACCCGGTTACCCAGTTATCACTGGGTACAGGTATTGCATTTGAAAATGCAGTTTTAGGCCGATTTCTGTATGATGCCAATAGCCGTATAAGAATATCTGTAAAATTAAATAATTATACGATATTGAATTTATTGTATGAGAATCAGCCAGTACGCCTGATTTTAAAAACTCTGGTCAAGAAATATGTTGGTTGTACTCTGGATGTTGAACTGGTAGCTAAACTCAATGCAGACCTGTTACCTTTGGCAAAATTAAATGCTACTACACCACAGCAACTCAGTGCAGGTGTCACAGTAGGCCAGCCAGGACCTGGTATGCAATTTTCGGTTTTTCTTGGGGAGTTGTAGATGAATGTTCGGTTTTTGTCTGTGTTAATTTTATTGATAGGATTATCTGGTTGTGGATTGTTGCAACAAGGATATGAGGATGCCCGCAAAGCAGGAAAAGAAGCTGTTGAGTTGAAACATTATCATTATAATTTTAGAGTGGTTTCGGCGCATCTGTTAAATCAGACCGATAAATCGCAGCAAAATACTTTTAGAATGGTTATTTATCAATTACGTAGTGATAATCTGTTTAATCAGGCCAGCTATTATGATTTACTTACCAATGCAGATAATGCTCTGGCAGAGGAATTGATTAAAAAGGATATACGTATGATTTATCCTTTTGACACTCAGGAACTAAGAGGAGATATTGATAATAAAACGCAATATCTGGGTTTGGTATTTTTCTTTAATAAACCTGAAGCTGATGATAAAACATGGAAAATACTGATTCCTGTGAATAAGTTGAAATTATTCAGAGACAACTACATTTTGGCAGATGGTGCACAGGCTCAATTGAAATCCAAAAAGAAGGTTAAGGATTTACTCAAACAGCAAAAACAGGCGGAAAAAGCACAGAAAAAAGCATTAAAAGAGCAGAAAAAACAGGCACAGCTTGCGAAAAAGCATCAGCAGGCTATGCAGGAGCAGTTAGATAAATTACAACAGCAAGGAAAACAGAAAGCTCAGGATAAATTAGGAAAAAAGGTACAAAAGATATTACCTGATGCTAAAAAGTAGTGCTTTAACTGCATTGTTATTGGATATATAGTTTAGTATTTATTAAAATGCTCTGTGTATTGCTAAATAATTAAACTTAAATATTTGTTTTTATATTAGAAAGTATAAATAAATTTATTATGATTAATGCGTCTATATTGGAAAAAATTACTTTAAATTTTTCAGGAGATGTTCCGTTTGATAGTCTTGACTCCAAAGAGCGCTATATTTATAGCGTGATGAACAATATTGAACGCATTCTGAATACACGTCGGGGTAGTGTTAAACATATACCTGATTATGGACTACCAGATTTGAGTATTATTTATCGTCATTTACCCTCCAGCTTGTCTTTGTTACAGAAATATATTACTTTTACTCTATTAAAATATGAACCACGTGTACAGGCACTGCAAATTCAGATGGTTGAAAATAAATCAACAGATTTTATTATTGCTTATGAGTTGTTATGTAAGTTGAAAGAAGTTGGCTATATTCGCTTTTCAACAACTTTTGATGGTAATGAGTCAGTAAGAGTATTTAGATAGTTTTAGCAGATAAAAATATTGTGTAAGTTGCTGATAAAAAAATACAGCCATAAACGGCTGTATTTTTTTATTTTGGTCGGAGTGAAAGGATTCGAACCTTCGACCCCTTGCACCCCATGCAAGTGCGCTACCAGACTGCGCCACACTCCGACTTCGTAAGGAAAGCGATTATAAGTGTAATCGTTTTACTTGGCAAGTACGCTATTCAGGTTATCTATTACTTTCTCGATTTGCTGACGGGTTTCGATGGCATCTATAGCCGGATTACCATCAGCATCCACCTGATTACGTGTAAACGGGTCGATATATGGTGTAAAGCTATCGCGCAATTGTCGAATTTTAATTACATCAGCACGGGTATAATGCTGGCCGCCATAGCCAACGACAACACCGTGTATCTGCTGCCAGACAGAAAACTGTTCAGCACTGATGTCAGCAAGACGGCATAGTTCATCAAGGGTGAAATACCGTTGTGCTGGAATAGGTAACAGTTGCTTAGGCTTGTTTTCCATTATAGTGATCAACCATGCCTTTCAATTTTTGTGATGCGTGGAATGTGACAACGCGTCTGGCTGAAATTGGTACTTCTTCGCCGGTTTTAGGGTTGCGTCCCGGGCGTTGTGGTTTGTCGCGCAACTGGAAGTTACCAAAACCGGAGATTTTGATTTGTTCCCCTTGTTCCAGAGTACTGCGAATTTCTTCAAAAAACAGTTCTACAATTTCTTTGGCATCATGTTTGCTCATGCCAGCAACTTTGTCTACGAGAATATCTGCAAGTTCAGCTTTTGTCAGCGTCATATTAAAATTTCTTTCATTAAAGAGGGCATTATTATCCCCAAATTAGTGTGTGTTTTCAAGTGTGTAAATTTTTGACCAAATAGCTTGTCCGGCTATGGTTTTAGGTGCGTAATTGTGCACCAATTGTACTCGCTATATCAATGAATTTTGTCATTATTTCTTCGACTTCTTCATCTGTTAGTGTTTGCTCAGCACTTTGCAGGATAACTTTTATAGCTATACTCTTGGTATTTTCAGCCATACCTTTACCGCGATAAACGTCGAATATTGATATTTCTTGGATTGCTGGGTGATTTACTGTGGCCAGAGTGCTAATTAATTGGTCGGCAGTAGTTTGCTCCGATACGATAAATGCCAGATCACGCCGTACCGGCTGAAACTTGGATACGGGCTGATAAGTAATTCTGGCCTGGGTTAAAACGGCACTTAAATCCAGTTCGAATAAAATGGGAGACTGGGGTAAATCATATTTTTGTGTCCAGCGTGGGTGTAGCTCACCGATAACACCAACTACTTCGTTATTAATTATGATTTCAGCAGTTCTGCCCGGATGCAGAGCCGGGTGTTGTGCGGCACGATAATCCACTGTATGTGCGCTTAATAAGCCAGCAACATCGTTTTTGACATCATAGAAATCAACATTTCGTGTTGTTACCGCCCACTGCTCAGGCAGAACTGAACCATAGGCCAGACCGGCAATTTTTTTTGTCTGAATGTATTTTTCGTCATGTTTGTGAAATACGCGTGCCACTTCAAACAATCTTACCCGGTTTTGTTTTCGGTTAAGATTATTGCGTAGTATTTCAATGAGTCCGCCAAACAGGGTGGAACGCATGACGCTAAGCTGGCTGGCTATTGGATTTTGCAAGCGAATTGGGTTGGTATTGCCGGCCAGATCATGTTCCCATGCTTCTTCTACAAATGCATAGCTGACTACTTCCTGATAACCGCTGTTTGCCAGTTGATGGTAAATGCTGAACAGGGGTTTTTGTGTTTCTGGTAAGGCCACCATGTTTAATTTACCATTGGTGTGGTCGTCTGGAATATTTTCATAACCATAGACGCGGCCAATTTCTTCAATCAGGTCGGCTTCGATTTCAATATCAAAACGGAAGCTGGGTGAAGTAACCATAAAACCATCATCACAGGATTGCGGGTTAAGCCCTAAATGTTGCAGGATAATGCCAATATCTGTGGCCGCAATGGTTACCCCCAATACTTTTGCTACTCTTGCTGTGCGCACTTTTACCTGTTTTGTGGCAGGTAAGATACCTGTTGCTTCGGTGATTACGCCAATATCGCCGCCGCAGATTTCTTTTATCAGGGTGGTTGCGCGTTCGATAGCCTCTAGCTGTAAATTGAAATCTACGCCCCGTTCAAAGCGAAATGATGAATCGGAACCAAATCCGTATTGACGGGCCTTGCCGGCAATAATGTCTGGTGTAAACCAGGCACTTTCGATAACGACATTCTGAGTATCATCTGTAACTGAGCTGGTGGCACCACCCATTAATCCGGCGATGCTCAATACCTGCTCTTCATCGGCAACCACCAGTGTATTATTGCTTAGGGTAACTGTTTTGTCATTCAGGCAGGCCAGCGTTTCGCCTTCATGGGCACGGCGAACAATGAGTTTACCGGTGATTTTGTCTGCATCAAACATATGCATTGGCTGTCCCAGCTCAAGCATAACGTAGTTACCGATATCAACCAGTGCGTTGATACTGCGCAGGCCGCTGCGTTCCAGCCGCTGTTTTAACCATGCTGGTGTAGTGGCTTGTGCATTGACTCCGCGGATTACACGGCTGAGAAAGCGGCCGCAGTCTTCCGGAGCATCGATGCTGACAGGCTGGCTGGCATCTGTTGTTGGCTGGTTAGGGATGATTTCTATCGGGCTTAGTGCTGTCTGGGTTAGGGCGCCAACCTCGCGCGCTATGCCTTTTATGCTCAGACAATCTGCCCGGTTGGGAGTAATTTTCAGGGTAAGCAGATTATCATCTAAATCCAGATAATCGCGAATGTTATTACCAATGGGTGCATTGGCAGGCAAAATCAGTAGGCCGTTTACTTCATCTTGCAGCCCCAATTCTTTGGCAGAACAAAGCATGCCGTTGGACACCTGGCCGCGCATTTTGGTGGGTTTGATTTTGAAATTACCCGGCAGGATGGCGCCAGGCAAGGCGCAGGGTATTTTGATACCAGGCTGTACATTGGGCGCGCCGCAAACGATTTGTATCAATTCGCCCGTACCTGCATCAACCTGAGTAATGTTGAGCCGGTCTGCATCGGGATGTTTGATTACAGATTTAACTTCAGCAATGACTACGCCGCTAAAGGCAGGTGCTGCCAGAGTGGTTTCTTCTACTTCCAGTCCGGCCATAGTCAGTAAGTGTGCCAGCTGTTCGGCTGACAATTCAGGATTAACCCATGAATATAACCAATTTTGAGAAAATTGCATGATGCTTCCAGTATGTATTCTGTTGCGATTTAATCCAAAAGTGTGGTGGTTAGCCAGTAATGATGATTTACACGATTATTTAATCAGTTTGGATGCTGCATCTTCACTTTTGGGATTAATGTTATTTGCTGATGAATCTGTTTCGGTTGTTATTCAGCCGTAGGCACTATTCAATCTGAAAAATTCATCAGTAGTAGGTATCAGGTTATTTATGGCTTCGATACTAGAGCTAAAATCAGAAACAAAATATGATGGACTTGATGCGATGGTTTTGTTTCTGCCCTTTAATTGTCTATTGGGTAGGTGACAATTAATTTTAATCCTGAAACTGTTTCAGGAAGTTTAGGTCGTTATCGAAAAACAGGCGTAAATCGTTGATACCGTATCGGAGCATGGCAAAACGATCCAGACCGATACCAAAAGCAAAACCTGTGTATTTTTCAGCATCTATGTTGACATTTTTCAGTACGTTTGGATGTACCATGCCGCAGCCACCCACTTCGAGCCAGCCACGTTCACTCATTATGTCGATTTCTGCCGAGGGTTCGGTAAAAGGGAAGAACGATGGACGGAAGCGTACCTGTAAGTCATCGCGCTCAAAGAAGCGACGGATAAAGTCGGTAAATACGGCTTTCAGATCAGCCATAGTAACGCCTTCTTCGATCCACAGGCCTTCTGCCTGATGAAACATGGGAGAGTGCGTTGCATCTGAATCTACCCGGTATACACGTCCCGGCGCAATAATGCGGATTGGCGGTTCTTTTTTATCCAGCATGTAACGAATCTGGATAGGCGAAGTATGGGTACGCAATACATTACCATTTTCTACATAGAAGGTATCCTGCATGGCGCGAGCCGGATGATTGGGCGGGATGTTTAAAGCCTGAAAGTTGTGAAAATCGTCTTCGATTTCCGGCCCGTCTGCTACGGTAAAACCCATGCTGTGAAACAGTTCTACAATGCGTTGCAAGGTTAGTGTAACTGGGTGCAGGCCACCCAGATTCTGTCCGCGTCCGGGCAGGGTAACATCCAGTGCTTCAGCGGCAAGCTGTTGTTGAAGTTTTGCTTCATTCAGGGCATCGCGTTGCTGGTTATATGCAGCCTGAAACTGGTTTTTGCACTCATTAATGTGCGCACCTGTAGTTTTGCGCTCTTCTGGTGTCATTTTTCCCAGAGTTTTTAATAAGGCATTGAGTTCACCAGTTTTACCCAGATAGCGAGCTTTGACTAATTCTAATGCAGGTAAATCAATGGCTGAGTTAACGGCAGCGATGCCTTCGGCAACGATGCGGTTGGCGTTTTCCATAACGAGATTCTTTACTTAAAAATAAAACGAAGGAGTGTTTTTATGCTCTTTGTCTTGCTGTTGAATACGCTGGAATTTGTATCAATACCGAGCCTGCAATGGGCAAAACGGGCAATATAACACGCTATAATAAAATATGTGCTAAAAGGTTATTTTAACGCGAAATTCGTGTGACCAACAATGCTAAACGATGGTTTTGACAATGATTGGGCTTATTTGACAAGGCAGGAATACAAAAAAAGGAAACCGAAGTTTCCTTTTTTACAAAAAACTGACTATCAGGCCAGTGCAGCTTTTGCCTGTGCTGCCAGTTGCGCAAATGCAGCCTGATCAAAAACAGCCAGATCAGCCAATACTTTGCGGTCGATAACGATGGCAGCTTTTTTCAAGCCGTTCATGAATTTGCTATAAGACAAGCCATTTTGGCGTGCTGCTGCATTAATACGCACAATCCACAATTGACGGAATTGACGTTTGCGCTGACGACGGTCACGGTAAGCATACTGACCGGCTTTCATTACTGCCTGTTTGGCAATACGATAGACGTTTTTACGACGGCCGCGATAGCCTTTGGCTAACGCTAAAACTTTTTTGTGACGGGCACGAGCGGTAACACCACGTTTTACGCGAGGCATAGTTCAAACTCCTTAAGCGTAGGGTAACATTTTATGAATAGAAGCCATATCGCGTTCATTCACCAGAGAGGTGCCACGCAATTGACGTTTATTTTTGGTGGTTTTTTTCGTCAGAATGTGACGTTTGAACGCATGAGCGCGTTTTACACCACCGTTACCCAATACTTTGAAGCGTTTTTTCGCGCTTGATTTGGTTTTCATTTTCGGCATGGGAAAACTCCATTGTTGTTGGATCAGGCGAGGGGTGGCTGTAAACAGCACTTTAACCCGCACACCACGGTTTTTGCCGCCTGAATATTGATTTGTGCACAGCGGCGATGCACAAAGAAGCGAATTATAGTATACCTGTGTTGGTAAGGCAATATGGCAGTCATTATCGGCTGTTAAGGCATGATGAGCTGGTTAAGATATTATAGGCTGATATATGAAAAGCCTCATTTTATACAAATAAAATGAGGCTTTTATAAGACAGGCTGAAATTCAGTTAATGATTATTTCTTTTTCGGTGCAATAATCATTACCATCTGGCGACCTTCCATTTTAGGAAACTGCTCAACGGTGCCGATTTCTATTAAATCAGCCTGAATACGCTTGAGTAGTTCTGCGCCCAGATGCTGGTGTGCCATTTCGCGTCCGCGGAACCGTAAGGTGACTTTTACTTTATCACCGTCAGTCAGAAAGCGGCTGATGTTACGCATTTTGATCTGGTAATCACCTTCATCAGTACCAGGGCGGAATTTGATTTCCTTAACTTGCACCTGTTTCTGCTTTTTGCGCTGCTCGTCGCGTTTTTTGGATTGCTCGTATTTGAATTTACCGAAATCCATTAATTTGCAGACGGGCGGCTTGGCGGTAGGGGCGATTTCCACCAGATCCACATCGTGCTCTTCGGCCAGTTTCATGGCTTGCTGAGTAGATACTACACCCAACTGTTCACCAGTTGGACCAATCAAACGCACTTCTTTAATGGTGATTTCACCGTTGATGCGTGCTTCGCGTTCTTGAGCGATGGTCGTACTCCTTATTCACGTTTAATGAAGAGACAAGGTTTCTTGTTTCAGCTGGGTAATGAATGCCTCAATATCCATCTGACCCAAGTCTTCGCCGCCGCGTTTGCGTACGGCAACCTTGTTGTCCTGTTTTTCTTTCTCGCCTATAACCAGTTGGTAGGGTAGGCGTTGCGTACTGTTATCTCGAATTTTGTATCCAATTTTCTCATTACGCAAGTCTAAATGCACACGGAAGCCTTCTGCGCTTAAACGCGTGGCAAGTTGCCGACAGTATTCGGCTTGTGCTTCGGTAATATTCATGATTACCATTTGTACCGGTGCCAGCCATAATGGGAATGCTCCGGCATGATGTTCAATCAGGATACCGATAAAGCGTTCAAGTGAACCCAGAATGGCACGGTGGAGCATTACCGGGCGAGCGCGGCCATTTTCTTCGGTTACATATTCGGCGCCCAGACGTTCTGGCAGCACGAAATCCAGCTGAATGGTGCCGCATTGCCAAGAGCGGCCTAATGCATCTTTAATGTGGTATTCCACTTTGGGGCCATAGAAAGCACCTTCACCGGGCAATTCTTCCCAGGTAACACCACAGGCATTCAGGGCATCACGCAATCCCTGCTCAGCTTTGTCCCAGATTGCATCAGAGCCAGCACGTTTTTCCGGGCGCAGGGATAATTTGACAGCTACGTCGTTAAATTCAAACTGACGATAAATACGCATTACCAGTTCGTTGAATGCTTTGGCTTCGCTGACAATCTGGTCTTCTGTGCAGAAAATATGTGCATCATCCTGTGTAAAGCCACGTACACGCATCAGGCCATGCAGGGCACCGGAAGGTTCGTTGCGGTGGCAGGAACCAAATTCGGCCAGACGCAATGGTAAATCGCGATATGAACGCAGACCCTGATTAAAAATCTGGATATGGCCGGGGCAGTTCATAGGTTTAACGGCATAAACACGTTTTTCCGATTCGGTAATAAACATGTTTTCCTTGTAGTTATCCCAGTGACCGGATTTTTCCCATAGGCTGCGATCCATAATCATGGGTGTTTTGATTTCCTGATAGCCGGCGGCAGAAAGTTCGCGGCGAAGATGTTGCTCAATAATCTGCCATAGTGACCAGCCTTTTGGATGCCAGAATACCATACCCGGCGCTTCGTCCTGCAAGTGGAATAAATCCATTTGTTTGGCCAGTTTGCGGTGATCGCGTTTTTCTGCTTCTTCTATTCGCTGGATATAAGCGTTCAGGTCTTCTTTACTGGCCCAGGCTGTTCCATAGATGCGTTGCAGCTGTTCGTTTTTGGCATCTCCGCGCCAGTAGGCACCGGAAAGTTTGGTTAATTTGAAATTCTTCAGGAAGCGGGTGTTAGGAACATGTGGACCCCGACACATGTCTACGTATTCCTGATGATAATAAAGACCCATTGCTTTTTCATCTGGCATGTCTTCAATCAGGCGCAGTTTGTAGTCTTCATGGCGCTGTTTGAATACGCTGATGACTTCGTCACGCGGAGTAACTTTTTTGATTACATCATAATTTTGTGCAATCAGTTCTTTCATGCGTGCTTCGATAGCTGCGATGTCTTCGGGGGTAAAGGGGCGCTCGTACCAGATATCGTAATAAAAGCCATCCTCAATTACCGGCCCGATAACCATTTTGGCTTCAGGATATAGCTGCTTAACGGCATGACCGACCAAATGGGCGCAGGAGTGGCGAATGATTTCGACACCTTCTTTATCTTTTGCGGTAATGATGCTGACCTGTGCATCTTCTGTTACCTGATCACATGTATCTACCAGCTTGCCATTAATTTTCCCGGCAATGGCGGCTTTGGCCAAGCCTGCACCTATGGAAGCGGCGATGTCGGCAATGCTTAAAGGCGCTTCAAACTGACGGACAGAACCGTCTGGCAGGGTAATGTTTAACATGCATACTCCACAAACAACAGACCAGGCTCGCTTGTTACAAGTGAGAAAATCAGATGGCTGCTTTTGATTATATTTATAAATTAAAGGGATAGATATAAAGCGATAGTTACTGGTGAACTTTCGCTTCGGGTAAGGAATTTATTTTAACGATTTGGATTTTGCTTGGCAATGCTTGTCCGGCGAAATGTGGTGGTTTCGGCTATAATCGGGTATTCTGTCATAATTATTGTCATTAAATTAGTTATATGCTGAAATTTACTTTACAGCGCACAGATGGTTTTGCGCGTCGTGGTACTCTGGAATTGAATCATGGCACGGTGGAAACACCAGTATTTATGCCGGTTGGGACATATGGTTCAGTTAAGGCCATGTCGCCACGTAATCTGGAGGAAATCAAGGCACAGATTATTCTGGGTAATACTTTCCATTTGTGGTTACGGCCGGGTCTGGATGTTATTCGTGATTTTGGCGGGTTGCACGATTTTATTGGCTGGAACCGGCCGATGCTGACTGATTCTGGCGGTTTTCAGGTGTTTTCTCTGGCGCAGATGCGCAAGTTAACGGAAGAGGGCTGTACTTTCCGCAGCCCGATTAATGGAGACAAGCTGTTTTTGTCGCCTGAAATTTCCATGCAGATTCAAACGGTATTGAATTCTGATATTGTGATGCAGCTGGATGAATGTCCAGACGGCAATGTTGACGCAAAAGAAGCTGAGAAATCTTTGCAAATGAGTCTGCGCTGGGCAGAGCGCAGTAAAAATGAATTCGAGCGCTTGAATAATCCGAATGCTTTATTTGGTATTGTTCAAGGTGGTATGTATGAGGATTTGCGCGAGCAGTCGCTGGCAGGACTGGAGGAAATCGGCTTTCCGGGCTTGTCTGTGGGTGGTTTGTCTGTTGGTGAACCGAAGCCGGAAATGTACCGTATTTTACGGGCTATTGGTCCTAAGCTTCCTGCACATAAACCACATTACCTGATGGGTGTCGGCACACCAGAAGATTTGGTGTATGGGGTGGCCTATGGTATTGATATGTTTGATTGTGTGATGCCAACCCGCAATGCGCGTAATGGCTGGCTATTTACCCGTTTTGGTGATGTGAAAATCCGTAATGCGATTTATCGCCACGACCAGCGCCCGTTGGATGAAAGTTGTGACTGCTATACCTGCCGTAATTTCAGCCGTGCTTATCTGCATCATTTGCAGCGTGTAGGCGAGATTCTGGGTGCTCAGTTAAATACCATTCATAATTTGCGCTATTATCAGATACTGACGGCAGAAATGCGGCTGGCCATTGAGGCGGGTAAATTCAGTGAGTTTCAAACGCGCTTTCATACTGATCGCGCCCGCGGCGTACTGTAATCAAATTTTTTTGTTATTGGTGCTGCTTTTGTATTACCGATGAAGATGATGGGGTGCTGATGGGAGGTAATGTGCTGTCAGCAATTTTCTTTGGATATTGTTTGAGTATAGTGGAGAAATAGTATGGGAGAGAAAGTTTGGTCAGGCCGTTTTCATGAACCGGTAAGTGAGCTGGTTAAGCAATATACTGCATCAATAACATTTGACCAGCGTTTGGCTCAATGTGATATTCAGGGCTCGCTGGCACATGCGCAGATGCTGCAACAGGCTGGTGTGTTGAGTGCGGAGGATTTGTCTGCAATTAAAGCTGGTATGCAGGAAATTTTGCAGGAAATGGCTGCCGGAAAAGTTGAATGGTCGGTTGATCTGGAAGATGTTCATATGAACGTGGAACATCTGCTGACCCAGAAGGTAGGCGATGCTGGTAAGCGGTTGCACACGGGGCGTAGCCGTAATGATCAGGTGGCTACCGATATTCGGCTGTGGCTGCGTGAAGAAATTGATCACATTGTGGCACTAATCAAGGATTTGCAGTCTGCGCTGGTTGATTTGGCTGATAAAAATGCAGAAGTGGTGATGCCAGGTTTTACGCATATGCAGGTAGCTCAGCCTGTTAGTTTTGGCCACCATATGCTGGCTTATGTTGAGATGCTGGGTCGTGACAGTGAACGTATGCTTGATTGTCGCCATCGGGTTAACCGGATGCCATTAGGAGCTGCTGCACTTGCCGGCACTACGTTTCCGATAAAGCGTGAAGTCACTGCGCAATTGCTCGGTTTTGAAGCAGTTTGCCAGAACTCTCTGGATGCGGTATCTGATCGTGATTTTGCTATTGAATTTACTGCTGCTGCGTCGATTCTGATGATGCATCTGTCACGCCTGAGTGAAGAGTTGATTTACTGGATGAGTCCGCGCTTTGGTTTTATTGATATTGCAGACCGTTTCTGTACTGGTTCCAGCATTATGCCGCAGAAGAAAAACCCAGATGTGCCGGAACTGGTGCGTGGTAAAAGTGCTCGAGTAGTAGGCCATCTGATGGGATTGATTACTTTGATGAAATCACAGCCGCTGGCTTATAATAAAGATAATCAGGAAGACAAGGAGCCGCTTTTTGATACGGTAGATACTCTGGTAGATACTTTGCGTATTTATGCGGATATGATGCGTGGTGTTAGTGTGAAGCCTGAGAATATGCGTGCTGCTGTGTTACAGGGTTTTGCAACAGCAACTGATTTGGCTGATTATCTGGTTAAAAAAGGTTTACCGTTTCGCGATAGTCATGAGGTAGTTGCACGTGCGGTGCGACTGGCGGAAGAGCAGCAGCAGGAATTAAGTGAGTTACCGTTGAATGTGCTGAAATCATTTTCCAGCCTGATAGATGAGGATGTTTATCAGGTGCTTTCTCCTGAAGGCAGTCTTAATGCGCGTAATCATGTTGGTGGTACAGCGCCAGCGCAGGTACGTGTGCAGGTAGCACGCTGGCGTGAGTATTTACAAACTGTTTAAATTTTATTAGCTAATTTATAAATCAGGCAGATAAATTTCTGCCTGATTTTTTATTTTCTTTGAAGCTCTTTGACAAAGTTTGCTTTAGCTAAGTATTTATCTTTAAAGAATATTATAAAATATTTGTTTTATTGTCAGCACAATTTCTATTCGATTAATTTTATCATTAAGGTAAGAAGAAGTCGCATCCTGAGGGGTAGTGTCAGAATATTTATAGATGGTTATCCTGCCTGTGCACAGGTAATGCTTCAGGATTGCATGATTAAGCTAAAGATTATTTTTTTTTGAAAATAGTTTGCGTTTACTGATTTATTTGGAAAATATAAGCACTTTATAACAGACTAGAAAACTATTTCCGACATGTTGTTAATTAATGTTATTAATTTTTTATAATATTTCATCAATACGAAATGCTGTTTTAGTATTTTTACAACAAATGCAATTTATGTAAAGCAAAATGATGCAGAATATCTGGATGTTTGTGTTTGATTCATTTACAATTATTAACTTAATTTTATTTTTTGTCTTTATTTTTAAAAGGGCTGTTATGAGATTGCAGATTACAAAAATGATTTTGGCACTGGCTGTTGCCGGGCTGGTGTCAGCATGTGGAAACAAGATAGAAGAATCACCTGACAAGATGGTACGTGCTGGTATGCAGCGCATGATGAAGGAAGATAATCAGTTTAATTTCAGTGGTAGTTATAGACTGGAAATGGGTAATCAGGCAGGCGCAAGCACTGCGGATAAAAATTCAGAAGCAATTACAGTACAGTCAAGTGATTCTTCCGAAGAGTTTTTAGAAGCTGAACCAGATTATTATAAACAGCAAATGGAATCAGTTAACAGGATGATGGGACTGATTAGCAAATCATTCTCAATACCATTTACTGGTGCAGTGGATATGCGAAAAGGGCGTATGGAAGTCATTCCAGAGTTCCGCTATGAAGGAAAAAATGCACTGATTTCTTATAAATTTCCTGTTTATGTAGACTTCAATAATTTGTCTCTGTACATGGATACTTCTGCTATCACTAATGTATCAGATGTTATGAATGAACAATCCAATCCTCAATTGGTAATCGGTGACAGATACGTGCAACTGGCTGTGCCGCAAGACAGAGTACAGCATTTGCCTATTGCTGATTTGTTGAAAAGTTTACCTAAATCTGTAGATGATGGTTATGCTGTAATTAAATCTGGTGAATTTAGCAAAGTAAGTGTAGACGAATTTGGGAAGGAGCTGGAGGCTAAACATCAGGTTAAACTGAATTCGTCTTATGCTGAAAGCCTAAAATATAATGCTGCCATGCTGCAAAGTCTTTCTCAAGCTTTGAAACAGGCTGCTTCCAAAGCTGGTTCGGATAGTAAATATCAGCCTCAGGACTACGCAGTATTACAAAAAATCATTGATGCATTGGCGTCAATCTATTCAGATGATAATGATGGTGCATTGGCAGGTACACCAATTGGTAGTTACATGGCGCAATTTAAGAATAAATCTATTCCGATTGTAAGCAATTTCTATTTTGACGCTAAAGGTCGAATTATAGGAGTACGCTATCAATGTGAGGTGCCGCTGGATGATATTAAAGAACTTAAAGGCCCGATGAAAATAGATTATAAATTCCAACTGGAATACACTGGAAGTCCGAAATTTACTATGCAGCCTACACCGCAGAATTCGGTTAATATTGGATCTCGACTGCGTTTATATTAATAATTAAATAATCTGAATTATTTGATTTAATTAATTTTCAGGCCAGTATGCTTTGCATGCTGGCTTTTTCATATTGTGAAATCATTTATTTTTATGTGCAGTTTGAATATTGAGATTGGGATGGCTACATAAGATAGCTGAATATATGGCTGTTATTGTTCTTGTGTTATTAAATTGTTCAATACTAATATATAAATTAATATCAATAAGCTGATAATTGGTCAGATAAAGTACGGTATGGCATAAGTAAACTTTGTATCGCAGAATGGTGGTTTATTGCTATGTGATAGTTGATGCTGGTGTATTGTAACTATGGGCGTCAATTGTCAATGTATTTTGTTTCAGTAGGGCAATTTAAACTATTATTCTGATAAGTTTGCTTATTTTATATTGTGTTTTGATTTGTATTTTATCCGCGCGGATGATGCTGTTGTACTAGTTGTTTCAGACGTTCATTGGCTACATGGGTATAGATTTGGGTGGTACCTATATCGGCATGTCCCAGTAATAGCTGGACTACGCGCAGATCAGCACCATGGTTAACCAGATGAGTGGCAAATGCATGGCGCAGGCCGTGGGGGCTAAGGTGATGAATACCTGCTGCACTGGCATATTTAGTGACAATCATCCATGCCAACTGGCGACTGATGGCGGTTTTTTTCTGGCTGACAAATACAGCATCACATGCTCTTCCTTTGAGTAAAGCAGGGCGAGCATGAGTGAAGTAATTCTGTAGCCAGTCTGTGGCTTCTTCACCCAGTGGTACCATACGCTGCTTGTTTCCTTTACCGATGGTACTAAGCAGACCATTCTGTAAATCAATTTCGTTAATGTGCAGATTAACAGCTTCGCTGACGCGTAAGCCGGTAGCGTACATTAGTTCCAGTAAGGCTTTATCGCGCAGACCATGTGGTGTTTCGGTATCTGGAGCAGCTAGAAGAGCATCTATTTGGCTTTCGGAAATGATATCAGGCAGATGCTGGCCTTTTTTGGGCATTTGTAGCTGCTCGGTAGGTAAATCCTGACGCCGGTTGTATTCCTGCATCCAGCTAAACAGACGTTTACATGCTGACAGTGCTCGTGCCTGTGATGATGGTTTTTCACTATCGATAAATATTGCATCAGCCAGTGACAAAGCATCTACGTTGAACCAGTTCAGATGCTGAGGCTGTAAGCGGCGTGCAATTTTGCTCAGGTCGCGCCGGTAGCCTTCTAGTGTGTTAAATGCCAGTTGTTCGCTTAGCCATAAGTGCTCAAGCAGTGATTCAATTGGTTCGAGCAGCTCTGGTGGTAAGGGTTCGTTTACCATGTTGCTCCCTCATGGGCGAGTAACCAGCGTTTAATATTGAGTTCGAAAGGATTATTACTCAGGCTAAACCCGCCCAGACCATTGGCGGATACAACCCGATGGCAGGGAATAATAATTGGCAGGGGATTTTTGCCACAGGCCTGTCCAACTGCTCTGGCTGCGCTACCCAGTATACGGGCAATATCGCCGTAGGTGGCTACCTGCCCATAGGGAATACTGGCAATTGCCTGCCATACTCGCTGCTGAAATACAGTGCCAGCAGATGAGGGAGGATAGTTAAATGTTTGCAGCTTGCCAGAGAAATAGGCATCAAGCTGTTGAGCCCAGTATCCTGTCAGCCCAGGCAGGGTTTCTGACATGGCTGTTTGCCAGTGGATTGCCTGTAGTTGCTGCTGCTGATTAAAATCCAGTATTAATGAGCAGCAGGGCGCGCGATAGGAATAGCTAGGCATGTTGTTGTAGGGTATCTAAAACGGTTTGGGCGTGGCCGGCGGCTTTAACTTTGCGCCATTCATGAACAATATTGCCATCCTGATTCAGGATAAATGTGCTTCTTTCAATACCAAATACTTTTTTGCCATACATGTTTTTTTCTTTGAGTACGTCAAACTGGCGGCATACTGCTTCTTCACAATCTGATAACAGGGTGATGTTGAGTTTGTATTTGCAGATGAAATTGTGATGGCTTTTTTCTGTATCGCGGGAAATGCCGATAACGTTATAACCTAGCTGCTTGAATTGTGGTAGTAGTGTACTGAATTCCTGTGCCTCGGTGGTGCAGCCGGGGGTATTGTCTTTCGGATAAAAATAAACCACGGCGGGCAGGTGTTCGGCAATGTTGAAGTTGTTGCCTTCTGCATTGGGCAGGCTAAACAGCATGGGTTTTGACATTGTATATTTTCCTTTGTAAATATTTTGTGACTAAAGTTAGTTGCGGATAAAGGCAGTAATCAGGGGATCGTTGCCAATCAGGCGACTACAGTGTCCGTGAATGTGTGGGTCAAAGGTGGCGCCTGCGGGCAGGGTATCGGCAGAATAAAAATGTTCACCAGGGCCAAAACGACGGGTGCTACCATCACGCAGGCCGATTTCCATGATTCCCTGTAACACAAACAGCCATTGCGGCTTGCCGGTACAGTGAAAATCACTTTCAAAACCAACCGGGCTGTGACGTAATTGTAAACCTTCTGCATTTAACCACGGTGATAATTGGCTTTTTTCATTGCCTTCGGTTAATTCGATTTTTTCTTCTTTGAAGCGGGCATAGCCATCGCTATCGGTATATAAAATAACTTTGGTAAATGTTGTCATGGTTTTATCTGATGTGTTGATGGTAAAAATCAGTGCAGGGGATGGTAACTCTGCACTGATGAGTCAATTAATCAGCCGATAACGCCAAGGCTGTCATCTTTGGATGGGGTTGCGTTATGCCGGGGTAGTAGCCATAAGGTTGCAATGATGTCTAAGAGATAGATAGACGCCAGCAGACACAAGGCTGCATAGAATGACCATTCTTTAACGAGAAAACCGATAACCAGTGGCCCGAAACCACCTACACCTCGGCCAAGATTGAATAGTACATTCTGGGCAGTGGCACGGACATGTGGTGGAAAATTATCAGAAATCAGTGCACCATAGCCGCCAATCATGCCGTTTACAAATAGCCCCATAATGGCACCGCAGATAAGTAATGCGGTTGGATCCTGTAACTGGGCATATTGTGCCACCATGATAAAGGAACCAATCTGGTAAATCAGGAAGATTTTCCAGCGGGCAAAGTGGTCGGCCAGAAAACCGAACAGCCAGATACCGATAATCATGCCGATTACGGTGACCGCTGTCCAGTTGCCGGAAGCGGTAAGGCTAAAACCCAGTTTATTAGCCAGATAACTGGGCATCCAGATCATTAATCCGTAGTAACCAAAGTTTTGTACCGCACACAGGATAAAAATACCCAGACTGATTTTGGCTGTTTGCCGGTCTTTAACCAGTAAGCTCAGGCGTGCTGAAAATGACAGCTCGCCTTGGGCTTTGTGTTCGCGGGTAAACTGTTCTGGTTCGCTGGTATCGTGACGAATAAAGTAAGACGCCACCGCTGGGAATAATCCCACAAGAAACATGCCGCGCCAGCCGATAATATTGAGCAGGAATGGGGTGATAAAAGCCGCTGCCAGTACACCCAACTGCCAGCCTATGCCGACAAAGGCTGAGGCACGGTTGCGTTTTGCAGCAGGCCATACTTCAGCAATCATGGCCATGCCGATACCAAATTCACCGCCCAGACCCATGCCAGCCAGTGCACGGTAAATCAGCAGGTCGTAATAACCCTGCGCAATGGCACACAGGCCAGTAAATACGGCAAACATAAGAATGGTGAGCGATAGCATGCGTACCCGGCCAAAACGGTCGCTCAGATGGCCAAATACGATACCACCGATAACGGAGCCGATCAGGGTCCATGTTACCAGTGAACCAGCCTGTGAGGTGTTCAGTCCGAGGTCGTTGCTGATAGCACTGAGCATAAAGCCGAGTATCAGTAAGTCAAAACCATCCATTGCGTAGCCGCTGATTGCGGCCACCATGGCTTTTGCGGGGGTTAATTTTTTTTTTGCTTGATTCATAAGGGGCTTATTGTCGGGAATCTAAGATGTTAATAATGGGTTTGCCTGTTTGTACAGGCTGAGTAATTTCGCTAGTCTGTACCAACGTTGTCGTGGAAGAAAAATTTTCGCGGTCAAAGGCAATATCGCCGCCATGTGGCAGTTTCTGCCCCTGTTGCAGGCCGGTGAAGTTAAATAATTTATAGTCAGCCAGATGTGAGGGTACTAAGTTTTGCAGGGCTGAAAACATGGATTCAATGCGCCCCGGGAACTGCTTATCCCATTGTTGCAGCATGTCTTTAATTACCTGTCGTTGCAAATTGGGCTGCGAACCACACAGATTGCATGGAATAATTGGAAATTCCTGCATTTGTGCATAGCGAATCAGGTCTTTTTCCTTAACGTAGGCTAATGGTCTGATAATGATGTGTTCACCATTGTCAGATAACAGTTTTGGCGGCATGGCTTTGAGTTTGCCACCGTAGAACATATTCAGAAACAGGGTTTCCAGAATATCATCGCGATGATGACCCAAAGCTATTTTGGTGCAGCCATTTTCTTTGGCCACGCGATACAGAATGCCACGGCGCAAGCGACTGCACAGGCCACAGGTGGTTTTACCTTCATCTATAACCCGTTTGACTACACTATAGGTATCTTCTTCGATGATTTGAAAAGGTACGCCCAGACTACGCAGATAGTCGGGTAAGATATGAGCCGGGAAACCAGGTTGTTTCTGGTCAAGATTAACGGCCAGAATTTCAAATTGTACTGGAGCGGATTTCTGTAGTCTGAGCAGAATGTCCAGTAATGCATAGCTATCTTTGCCGCCAGAGAGGCAAACCATGATTTTGTCGCCCTCTGCAATCATCTGGAAGTCATTAATGGCAGCACCAACCTGATGACGGAGTCGTTTGACTAGCTTGTTGTTTTCGTATTCACGTTTGGGTGTATGAGACATGGATGCAGCACTAATTTAAGCAAATAGCTGCCATTGTACAATAATTAAAGGTCGGCTGATGTGGCTCAGCCGACCTGGGTTAAACTTTACAAAAATTAAAAGGCTATTTTTAGCTTCTATTTGCCGGTTCTTTATCCAGCTCAAATATCTGGTGGAGCACCCGAGTGGCCAGTTCCAGGTATTTTTCATCAATTAGCACGGAAACTTTGATTTCAGAAGTCGAAATCATTTGAATATTGATATTTTCTTTAGCCAGTGTACGGAACATGGTAGAAGCAATGCCAACGTGTGAGCGCATACCCATGCCGACTATGGATACTTTACATACGGTATCATCGCCACAAACTTCACGTGCGCCGATTTTTTTCTGTACTTCATGCAGAATATCCAGTGTATTCTGATAATCACTACGTGGTACGGTAAAAGAAAAATCTGTGGTACCGGCAGAACCGAAATTCTGAATTATCATGTCTACTTCAATATTGGCATCAGCCACGGCGCCGAGTATCAGGGAAGCCATTCCCGGCGTATCTGGTACACCACGCACATTAATTCGTGCCTGATTTTTATCAAAAGCAATACCGGATACTGCCGCATGTTCCATCATATTTTGATCCTCTTCAAACGTGATTAATGTGCCTTTGCCACTGTTTTCAAGACTGCTTAACACGCGCAGCCGCACTTTGTATTTACCGGCAAATTCTACCGAACGGATTTGTAATACTTTACTGCCCAGGCTGGCCAGTTCCAGCATTTCTTCGAATGAGATGGTACTGAGGCGCCGTGCTTCAGGTACAACGCGCGGGTCGGTGGTATAAACGCCATCTACATCGGTATAAATCTGGCACTCGTCGGCTTTTAGTGCCGCAGCCAGGGCAACTGCTGAAGTATCTGAACCACCACGGCCGAGTGTAGTAATATCATTACTGGCATTAATACCCTGAAAACCGGCAATGATGACCACCTTGCCAGCATTCAGGTCGGTGCGGATACGTATATCATCTATTTCATCAATCCGTGCTTTTGTATGGGCGCAATCGGTTTTAACTGCTACCTGCCAGCCGGTATAACTTTTGGCATCTACGCCAATGCTGTGCAGTGCCATGGCCAGCAGGCCGATTGTAACCTGTTCGCCGGTTGATAACACAACATCCATTTCACGTGGATTGGGTTTTTCCTGAATTTCATGTGCCAGTGCGACCAGACGGTTGGTTTCACCGCTCATGGCGGATACAACCACGACAACATCATCACCATTGGCTCTGGCCTGTGCTACACGACGCGCTACATTTTTTATACGCTCTACAGTTCCTACTGAGGTACCGCCGTATTTTTGTACGATTAACGCCATAACACTGCTTGCTTTCTGAGTTGTTTTAATGTCAAAAAAGGAGAGACTGTGTTAACACTGCCTGCTTGATTTTCCTTCAGGGCGTTCTTTTTAGCATTTTTATCATGTAAAAACAAGCCGCTGAATCAGTATTTTGTCAGATTCAAGCGGCCTGTTTTAAATAATTTTTAAATTCAGAAAATAGGTAATTGTATTTGTATGAATTAATTGGCAGCCAGTGCTTGTTGCTGGGCGGCAAGAATTTGCTCAATTCCTTTTTGTGCCAGACTGATTAAATCATTTAATTGCTGAATACTGAATGTAGCACCTTCGGCAGTGCCCTGAATTTCAACCAGTTGCTGTGAAGCAGTCATGACTACATTGATATCGGCATCACAGGCCGAATCTTCGGGATAGTCCAGATCGAGTAGTAGTTTGCCATTAAGGGTGCCAACTGAAATAGCGGCTACGGCTTCACGAATCGGGTTTTCACTGATTACGCCACAGGCAAGCAGTTTGTTAACAGCCAGCGACAGGGCAACAAAGGCACCGCTGATGCTGGCCGTACGTGTACCACCATCAGCCTGAATGACATCACAATCAATCAGTATCTGGCGACTGCCCAGTTTTTCCATATCCACAACTGCGCGTAATGAGCGGCCAATCAGACGCTGAATTTCCTGAGTACGGCCAGACTGTTTTCCTGCTGCGGCTTCGCGGCGCATACGTCCGTTAGCTGAAGCTGGCAGCATTCCATATTCTGCTGTCACCCAGCCGTGCCCCTGATTTTTGAGAAAAGCAGGAACATTTTCGTCAACAGTGGCAGTGCAGATTACTTTAGTATTGCCGCAGCTAATCAATACGGAGCCATCTGCATGTGCCAGAAAGTGAGGAATAATACTAAGCTTTCGTGGTTCGTTATCAGCACGCTCAGTGCGATTGGGTATAGAGATGTTTTTCATTATGGCCGCTTTGATTGAGTAATTGTTAAAGAATTATATAGTCAGTGTGCTGCTATTGATACCAATTAAGCCTTTTGTAGATGAAAGGGTTTTCGTTATACTTGATTTAATTGCCAGTTTAGATATAACCAGGCAGGAAAAAACGGTTTAAGGAAAATATTATGTTATACAGTATGACTGGCTATGCAAATGCTTCAGGACAGTTTGGGAATCGTCAAATCAGTATTGAGCTTAGGGCAGTTAATCATCGCTATTTGGATGTACAGTTTAAAGTTGCCGAAGAATTACGCCGGTTTGAGGGGCAGATGCGCGAATTAATTAACGCGCAGGTAGCAAGGGGTAAACTGGAGTGTCGCGTACAGATTAAGCAGCTCCCCAGCCAAAATACTGAGGATTTACCCATTGATCACAAGCTGGTAGAGCAACTGGCAGCATTTAATCATCAGATACGCCGTCAGTATAAAGATTTAGGTAAATTGACGGTTGCAGATATTCTGCATTTTCCCGGGGTAATTGTTGCGACAACGGAAGACGAAGACGTGCTGCTCAATGGGCTGCTGACGCTACTGAAGCAGGTATTAACCGAATTTAAGACAGCACGGGCGCGGGAGGGGGAAAAACTCCAGCAGCACCTGCTGAGCCGGCTCAATGATATGAGTGATATTGTGGCTGCGATGCAGCAGCTGTTTCCGCAGTTATTGCAGGACCATATGAATAAGGCTGAAACCCGCTTGCGGGAAGCAGTGGCACAGGTAGATGCAGAGCGACTGAAACAGGAATTTGTTCTGTTTATGCAAAAGGCGGATGTTGACGAGGAGCTGAATCGTTTAAATACCCATATTGCTGAAGCACGGCGTCTGATAGAGGAGCATCGTGGCAGTGTGGGCAAGCGTCTGGATTTTCTGATGCAGGAGCTGAACCGCGAGGCCAATACTCTGGGTAGCAAGGCCATAGCAATTGAATGCACTCAGGCTTCAGTGGGTCTTAAGGTACTGATTGAGCAGATGCGCGAACAGGTACAGAATGTTGAATAAACACTAACTGTTATTATATTGATTAACACCAGAATTACCTGTATGAGCTAACCGGCAATTCTGGTTTTTTGTTGGCTGCATCACTATATGAAAACAGATTATTAAAAAGGCAGATTAATCATGCGTTTGGCTGCTTCAATACATTCTTCAACACTGGATACCAGTGCAATCCGCACATAGCCGGCGCCGGCATTACCGTATGGGGTATTGCGGGCAAGATACCGTCCCGGTAGCACACGAATAGCGGCTTTTTGCCATAATTTTTTGGTAAAGGCCAAATCATCACCATCGGGTACGGATAGCCACAGATAGAATGACGCATCGGGTTTCTGTATGGCAAATTTTCGCTGTAATATTGGAATAACTTTCTCGAATTTTTCCCGATACAGATTGCGGTTGGCAATAACATGTTCTTCATCGTTCCAGGCGGCAATGCTGGAATGCTGAACGGGCACACTCATGGCGCTGCCATGATAGGTACGATAAAGCAGGAAATTGGCCAGAAGTTTACTGTCACCAGCTACAAAGCCGGAGCGTAAGCCGGGTGCATTGGAGCGTTTGGATAAACTGGTAAACATAATAAGGCGGTCAAATGTTCTCCCCAGCTGTGTGGCTGCCTGTAATACGCCTAAAGGTTTGTTGTCATCATCAAAGTAAATTTCCGAATAGCACTCATCCGAAGCAATCACAAACCCGTATTCATCCTGCAAGGCAAATAATTTCTGCCATTCTTCCAGATTCATCACAGCACCACTTGGATTGCCCGGAGAGCATACAAATACCAGTTGTACCTTAGACCATGTATTGTTATCGATTTCCTGCCACTGTGGCATAAAATGCGGTGCCCGGCAATTAACATATTCTACGCGGGCGCCCGCCAGTAGTGCTGCACCTTCATAAATCTGATAAAACGGATTCGGGCTGATAACCACTGGCTGAAATTTGCTACTGCTATCAATAATGGTTTGGGTAAATGCAAACAAGGCTTCGCGACTACCTAAAACGGGCAGTACTTCTGTATCCGGATTAACATTCAATCCTGCATAACGGCGTGTTAACCATTGGGCACAGGCCTGACGCAGTTCTGTGATACCAGCTGTAACCGGATAAACAGCAAGTCCGTCCAGATGTTGAATCAGAGCATTGGTGAGCACAGGTGGTGTGGGGTGTTTTGGCTCACCGATATGTAATGATATTGGTTGCAGATTGGCTGGTGGCTCGATGCCGTCCATTAATTTACGCAATCGGGCAAAGGGGTAGGGCTGCAATAATTCCAGTCTGGGGTTCATGGTGGTAAACACAAATAATTGTAAATGCTCTGATACTACCATACTACCATCAATCAAATGGCCACGGCAGTGAGTAGTGGTTATTTGTCGGACAAATATAGTATTTGTTGACTAATTGAGTGATACAAAGCAGTGTTATAAATATAAAGCCACATCAAAGTGGCTTTAACATGGCTGGTAAAATATCAGGCAGATTTTTGTACTGTCTGCATATTACCAGTCAGCAAGTAGTCAATGGTTTCTTTCACACTGCGTATGGCATTCCCGAATGGCAGAGGATCTTTACCACGGAAGAATAAACCTTTATCAGTTTCGCCACGCCAGGCAGCGGCAATCTTCAGGTCAATACAGAACTGGCCGACTTTTTCCAGTCCGTCGCGCAGACCGCATACCGACAAACAGTTAATACCCTGAGTGCAGCGTCGCGGGTCAGCCTTGGCATTAGCCTGTAAAATACTTTCGCGTTTCAGATAGCTATCAAGAAACTTGGTTTTAATGCCACGTGCTGGTAAACCGGCTACAGACATAAATTCTACTATCTGTTCACCCTCTGCACCGGCTAAAGTTTTCTTGAAATTAATATGTGCATCACCTTCCTGGGTAACAGCAAATGCAGTGCCTATCTGTACGGCAGCAGCACCCCATTCTTTCAGGGCAGTGGTGATTTTCTGGAAGTTGGCCATACCGCCAGCCACTATTAATGGAATTTTTTCCCTTTCGAGATCAAGCTTTTTAAACAACTCGAAAGTGTCTGCGAGTACGCGTTTGAATTCAAAACGCTCATCATTCACACCGGCAACGGTGGCCGCTCCCAGATGACCGGCTGCATGAGCCGGGTGTTCAATTACGATTGCATCGGGCAGACGGTTTTTTTTCATCCAGCGCTTGAGTACTATGGCTATTCCACGGGATTCAGACAGGATTGGCATTAAGGCAACATCAGGAAAATTTTCTGTCATGTCGGGTAGATCCAAAGGCAGACCTGCCCCCATTACAATTGCATGTGCTCCTGATTCACAGGCTTGCCGTACCATGGCCGGATGGTCTTTAACTGCTTTCATCACATTGACTGCAATCATGCCACGTCCTTGCGACTGGGCTAATGCGGACTTAATTTCACGATCCAGAGCAATCCGGTTTAAAGTGTCGTATTTCTCCTGTGTTGGATTTTGCTGAGATTGCTCCAGCAAATCGGGATGCAAATGACGTAAGTCTACACTGGCAATCGTACCTACGCCATTTTCACGTGCTACTGCACTGGCCAGACTGGATGCAGATATGCCTATGCCCATCCCGCCTTGTACAATTGGTATCAGGTGATGATTGCGAATAATCAGTGGTGCAAATTTCTGCATATTGCTTCCTGCCTCTTGATGTAAATTAGTAATACTTCATGGCGCCACCTAAGCTAAAAGCCTGTAATTACTACCGGAAACCAATTAAACTTATACTTAATCCGGTTGGCTTTTATAAATTAGTGTATATACTCTATTCTTGCATAAAGCCACTGTCAAGAGAATCAAAGCGACTTAATGGTTTTAGATTTGGCTTTGATACAGGTTTTGTAGAATTTGTACGACATGGTTAGGTAATGTAAGGATTGGCTTTTAAGTCTTAATGCTTAGAGAAATCATCACCAACTCATGTTATATTCACGCTATGAGCATGAATCAGGTAATCGCAACAGGGTAAATAACTAATGGTTACATGTAATGCACAGCGGCGTACCGTTTTGGGTGCGCTGGTTTTATTTCTGTCAGCCTGTGGTACGGGTAGTCAAAAAAGAGTTCAGCTGGGCCAGCAGCGCCATCTGGCTCCAATCAGGATTACCAAAATCAGCCACCGGCAGGGAAGTCAGGAATTGTTGTTGCAAAGCATGAGCCTAATTGGTATGCCTTACCGTTATGGCGGCAGCACGCGAGATAACGGATTCGATTGCAGCGGTATGGTGCAATATATTTACCAGCAGGCATTGCAGGTTAATCTCCCTCGTACCGCGCGTGATATAGCTGCTGTTTCCACACCAATCCGCACGCGAGATTTGCAGGTTGGGGATTTGGTATTTTTCAATACCTCGGGACAGGCTTATTCACATATGGGGTTGTATATCGGTAACGGTAAATTTATCCATGCTCCTTCCAGTAATGGTGTGATTCGTACTGCCAGGCTGGATCAACCCTATTTTAGCCAGCGTTTTACAGGTGCACGAACGCTGTTTGCCCGCTAATCAAAAGAATTAACTATTCTTTTTTATGACTAAGTAATCACAGTAAACAGGACAATAACATGAGTGAGCAAGATTTGGTATTGGTACTCAATTGCGGCAGTTCTTCCGTAAAGGCTGCGGTAATGGATGTGGCCGAAAAAGAAGTTTTAATGAGCTGTCTGGCCGAAAAAGTAGGCAATACTGATGCTTTCATTACCTTCAAAATAAATGGTGAAAAACATAAACATGCCTTAACCGGTGGTCACGACCATGTTGCTGCCGTAATGGCCTTGCTGGAACAGTTAAAAGCGCTGGGTTTATACGACCGTGTAAAAGCCATTGGTCATCGCGTAGTGCATGGTGGGGAACGCTTTACCCAGTCTACCGTGATTACACCTGAAGTAATGCGTGATATTGAAGCTTGTATTGTACTGGCACCGCTGCACAATCCGGCTCATATTCTGGGTATACAGGCAGCACAACAGGCATTCCCTGAATTACCTCAGGTAGCTGTATTTGATACAGCTTTCCATCAAACCATGCCGCCGCATGCCTATCATTATGCTATTCCGTCAACCTTGTATACCCGCTATGGTGTACGCCGTTATGGTGCACATGGTACCAGCTATCGCTATGTTGCACAGGAAGCTGCTGCATTTTTGCAGCGCGATGTCAATGAAATGAGCATGGTGATTGCTCACTTGGGTAATGGCGCATCCATCACTGCGGTTAAAAACGGGCGTTCACAGGATACCAGTATGGGGCTGACACCTCTGGAAGGTCTGGTAATGGGTACGCGCTGTGGTGACATCGATCCAAGTATCTTCTCTTTCTTGGCTGCGAATGCCAAAATGAGCATTGAACAGATTACTGAAATGCTGAATAAAGAAAGCGGATTGCTGGGGCTGTCTAATCTCTCCAACGACTGCCGGATGCTGGAAGAGGCCGCCGCCAATGGACATAAAGGCGCGGAACTGGCTCTGGATGTCTTTGCCTACCGTCTGGCCAAATACGTAGGTGGCATGATGGTTGCCTGCGGTAGTCTGGATGCGCTGGTGTTTACTGGTGGTATCGGTGAAAACTCTACCCTGATGCGCGAAAAAGTAGTGAACTATCTGAATGTGTTTGGCATGATTCTTGACCACGATGCCAATATGGAAGCCTGCTTTGGCACTCCGGGTGTGATTAGCACTAAAGACAGCAAAGCTGCTGTTATGGTTATTCCAACCAATGAAGAACTGATGATTGCACAGGATACCGCTCAGTTAACTGGTATGCGGTTATAAGAAACTGGTTTCGAAACATAGTAAATAAAACTGTATACGCTCTTAAAACTGGCTTTGTACAATTACAAAGCCAGTTTTTATATTTTTTGATGCCTTTGATGGTTTTAATTTCAAATAGTTACCGTATAGTTTCAGTAAAATATATTGAATTCAGTATTAATCAATAATAGAAAAGGAATCCATTTATGGATTCCTTTGTAAAACAGAGATTACATATGATTAAAGAAACTACAGATTGATTTCACAATAGAAAGTATAAGCAGTCGTAATAGTCACTAACAGTTGAATTAAAAAAGATAAAAAATCTTTATAGTTAGAAGTGTTAACTTCTTACATTTATTATGTAATAACAATCTTACGCAACTCGGCTAGAGTAACGGTTTTATCCTTAAAGACAAATTTTTCTATTGTATAACTATCACTGTAGAAGAAATTCTGTATAAAAACAGAATCATTATCGTTATAGCCATAAATGATTAAATGATCGTTGCTCTTGCGGAATTTCACTTCAGCGAAATCAACATCGGTAAACTGAATGGTATCTACTGCACCGGAAGTATCATAATCATAAATGGTATCCTGTCCATGTCCTTTGGCAAAAACATAGGTATCATTACCCAGACCACCTGCCATATAATCATCGCCGGTGCCCCCAATGAGGGTATCATCACCCCCATTGCCATAGAGCTTGTCATTGCCAGCACCACCATCCAGCACATCATTGCTGTTACCTGTAGTAATATTGTCGTCACCATCATCGCCATAAACAAGAGCACGGCCATTAGTCATGACAATGGTGTCGTTGCCACTGGTACCATGCAATTGCATACCATCCTTACGCAATTCAGCCAGAGTAACGGTTTTATCCTTAAAGACAAATTTTTCTATTGTATAACTATCACTGTAGAAGAAATTCTGTATAAAAACAGAATCATCATCGTTATAGCCATAAATGATTAAATGATCGTTGCTCTTGCGGAATTTCACTTCAGCGAAATCAACATCGGTAAACTGAATGGTATCTACTGCACCGGAAGTATCATAAATGACATCGTGTCCATGGCCTTTGGCAAAGACATAGGTATCATTACCCTGACCACCTGCCAGATAATCATCGCCGGTGCCCCCAATGAGGGTATCATCACCCCCATTGCCATAGAGCTTGTCATTGCCAGCACCACCATCCAGCACATCATTGCTGTTACCTGTAGTAATATTGTCATCACCATCATCGCCATAAACAAGAGCACGGCCATTAGTCATGACAATGGTGTCGTTGCCACTGGTACCATGCAATTGCATACCATCCTTACGCAATTCAGCCAGAGTAACGGTTTTATCCTTAAAGACAAATTTTTCTATTGTATAACTATCACTGTAGAAGAAATTCTGTATAAAAACAGAATCATCATCGTTATAGCCATAAATGATTAAATGATCGTTGCTCTTGCGGAATTTCACTTCAGCGAAATCAACATCGGTAAACTGGATGGTATCTGCGCCCTGAGTATCATAAATGGTATCCTGTCCATGGCCTTTAGCAAAAACATAGGTATCATTACCCTGGCCACCTTCCATATAATCATTGCCGGTGCCCCCAATCAGGGTATCATTACCCGCATTGCCATAAAGTTTGTCATTGCCATCATCACCATTCAGAATGTCATCACCATCTCCACCAGATAAGATGTCGTTTCCTTTACCCCCATTGATAAGATCATTTCCCCACCAGCCAATAATGTTATTGTCATTATCGTCACCATCTAGTATAACTGTGATTTTGTTATTTATATCCTGTGCTTTAAGAGTTTGGTCTTCAAAAATAAAATTGAATGCATGGCTGTAACTATTATTAAAATAGTCAGACAAAGTTACAGAATCTGAGTTGCTATATGCTTTGATAATTAAATTGTTACCAGAACGGCGAAAAAGAGCATCGGCAAAATTGGCACCCTTAAATACAACATCATTGTAATGATTCGTATAGCCAGGGTATTCTTTGTCATAAATTATATCCTGCCCATGGCCAGCTTCAAATTCATAGCGGTCTTTTTCCCAATCCCCTCCTTTAAGAATATCATTTCCGCTGCCACCAATCATAATGTCGTAGCCGGCACCACCAACAAGGGTATCGTCACCGGCACCACCATTAAGGATATCATTGCCATTACCGCCATCAAGAAAATCATCACCGTCACCGCCACTTAAATAGTCATTGCCATTTTCTCCATACAGTTTATCATTACCAGCGCCTCCAAAGAGATTGTCTATGCCATCTCCTCCATATAGTTTGTCATTACCTGGTCCTCCAGCAATAATATCATGAGAATTCCAGCCTCTAAGTACATCATCACCTGAAGTTCCTCCCACAGTAAATGACATGGCAGCAATATCATCAACGCTTAATACTTTATCGTCAAAAATAAAATTAAATGCTCTGCTATAAGAATTTTGGTAGTTAAAATAATCAGGCAGGGTAACAGAATCATCCGTACTATAAGCCTGAATAACCAGATCATTACCAGAACGGGTAAACTGAGCATCAGCCAGAGTGGCGCCCTTGAAGACAACATCATTGTAATGATTCGTATAGCCGGGGTATTCTTTATCGTAAATCACATCCTGACCATGTCCGGCTTCAAACTCATAGCGGTCTTTGTGCCAGTCACCGCCTTTGAGGATATCATTCCCGGTACCGCCAATAAGAATATCGTAGCCAGCACCACCATTTAAGGTATCGTTACCGGCACCACCATTGAGGG